>CAZSOH010000130.1:0-3323 GCA_964608535.1 uncultured Candidatus Peribacteria bacterium | reverse complement strand
CATATCGTCGTAGATGATACGAGTTCTTCCTTGTACATCACCAACCACATGAGGGGTTTGGGCCACATTGTGCATGGGTCTGGTTTTGTGCAGGATGGCGATTGGAGCGCCCAGATCGTCCGCGAATTTTTTCGCGTTTTTGGCGCCGCCCGCGTCAGGAGAAATAACGGTAATGTTCTTCAGTTTTTTTCCTTTAAAATACTTGGAAAAAAGACGATGAACATTGATGTTATCTACCGGAACGTCAAAGAAAGCCTGGTTCTGATCGGAATGGAGTTCGAAGGTGATGATGTGGTCTGCCCCTGCCGTTACCAGAAGGTCTGCCATGACTTTGGCTGAAATGGGTTCACGAGGTACATGAACTTTGTCCTGTCTGGAGTATCCAAAATGAGGCAGAATGACGTGGACTTTGGAAGCGAAGGAGAGTTTGGCCGCATTGATCATCAGGAAGAGTTCTATGTAATCTTCGTTCATCAGCTGGTCACGGCACGTCTGGATGATGAAAACTTCCTGGCCGCGCATCGTGTTTTCGAATTTTATGTATTTTTCTCCACAGGAAAAAGTGGACAGCTGTACTTTACCGAGTGGTTTCTTGAGCTGTTTCGCGATTTCTTTGGCTAATTCAGGGTGTGAAGAGCCAGAGAAGATGGAAAAGTTGGTCGCCATATTTTTTTCAATTTAATTTCGGATTTTATCTTAACATACTTTGAAAGGACTAGGGACTAAGGACTAGGGACTAGGCAGAAATTAGGTGGACAGGGTGGCGAAATTATTTTGGTTCTACTTCTGTTCCACAAGTTCCGTCTTTTACAATAAAGCCGGCGGCCTGGATTTCGTCGCGAAGTTTGTCGGAAGTTGCCCAGTCCTTTTCGGCGCGTGCTTTGTCCCTTTCAATTACTAGTTTTTGAATGTTTTCCGGGATACAAAAGTCAGTCATTTTATCTGAATTGAGTCCGAGGACTTTGTCGAATTCTTTTACGGTGGCGAGTTTATCGGCATCCGAAATGCTTGAATCGTCCAGGAGTCCCCATGTGGCGGCGAGGGCTTCGGGTAAGTTGAGGTCGTCGTTGATGGCGGCTTCGAATTTCTCCATGTGAAATTGATTGATCTCGCCTTTGGTTGATTGGTTTAATCTGCACACCTTGTCACGCAAACGACGTAATCCTGTGCGGGCGGCTTCCATTCCTTCCCAGTCGAATCGCAATTCTTTTCGGTAGTGGGCTTGGAGGCAGAAATACCGATAGTCCAGTGGGTCATAACCTTTCTCCATTAAGGCTTGAAGGGTCAGGAAATTTTCACCTGATTTGGCCATTTTCTCCTTATCTTTCAGCACCAAAAAGTTTCCGTGCATCCAGTATTTGACCCAGAGTTTTTTGCCTGTTGCTCCTTCGGCCTGAGCGAGTTCGTTGGTGTGATGGACGGGGATGTGGTCAATGCCGCCGCAATGGATATCCATCTGGTTGCCAAGGTATTTCATCGACATAGCGGAACATTCAATATGCCAACCAGGGTATCCCCTTCCCCACGGGCTATCCCATTGCATTTCCTGATCTTCCCCTTCGGCAAGCTCAGGGTTATCCAAGAACTTTGATTTTGTAAACCAGAGGACAAAATCATGAGGGTTTTTCTTGTTCTGATCGACTTCGATGCGGGCGCCGGCCTGCAGATCCTGTTTATCCAGCTGAGCCAGTTTGCCGTAATCTTTCAGTTTTGAGGTGTCAAAATAAACATTTCCGCCCGCCGTGTAAGTCAGGCCGTTTTCTTCGAGCGCTTTGATCTGGTCGATCATGGTCTGAATGTGGTCAGTGGCTTTGGGTTTGTTGTGGGGCTTCAGCAGGTTCAGGCGGTCCATGTCTTCCAGAAAAGCCTGGGCATAAAATTCGGCAATTTCCCATACGGTTTTTTTCTCCCGCTTGGCTCCTGTTAGCATTTTCTCCTCCCCTTCGTCCGCGTCGGAGGTGAGATGTCCTACATCGGTGATGTTCATAACGTGGTTGACCTGGTAGCCGTTCCACTCCAAAACCCGCCTGAGCAAATCTTCGAAGATATAGGTTCTGAGGTTTCCGATGTGAGCGTAGTTATAAACCGTTGGGCCACATGTATAAAGCTTCACCTCTGGCAAATTCAGAGGCTCAAACTTTTCTTTTTGCTTTGTTAAAGTGTTGTAGAGTTTTAAATCGGACATTTTTTTCGTTAGGTCTCGGTGTGGCGCTTCTGTCTGCGCTTCAGTATAATAGCCTAGCTTAATCTTGATTACAAAATTACGTGAATTAAGAATTAAGAATTAAGAATTAAGAATTAAGGTGAAATTATCTGTTGTTATTCCTACATATAATCGGGCAAATATTCTTAAGCAATGTCTTGAGCGGCTTTCTGAACAGAAGGATGTTGAGTTTGAGGTGATTGTGGTGGACGACGGTTCGACTGATCGACCAGAGTCTCAGGTCTCAAGTCTCAAGTTTCAAGGTGGGGCTTGGACTGAGCTCAAGTATATAAAGCAGGAAAAGTCGCATCAGGGGACGGCGCGGAATCGGGGGGTGGAGGCAGCTGAGGGTGAAATTATTGTGTTTATCGGGGATGATATTTTTGTTGAACCGGGTTTTCTGAAACAGCATCATGACTGCCATGCTGAGCATCCTGAAGAGAATGTGGTAGTGCTGGGCTATACAACCTGGGACACTTCACTGGATATTGATCCCTACATGCTTTTTCTGGAAGACAGCGGCTGGCAATTTGGTTATAAATTCCTAAAACCTGCGATGATCGGTCGGGCTGACCCTTACAAATTTTTCTATACATCAAATATTTCTCTTAAAAAGTCTTTTTTTGAAAAGGAGAAGTTCAATGAAGATTTTGTTTGTTATGGCTGGGAGGACATTGAACTCGGATACCGCCTCTGGAAGTATCATGACATGCAGATTTACTATGAGCCGCGAGCAGTCGCCTACCATCATCACGAAATCCTGCCGGCGGATTTACCGAAAAAGATGCGGTCTGTTGGTAAATCTGCGCTTTATTTTCAGCGGCTGCAGCCTGATTTAAAAATTGTTCCTGGCGGGTTTAAAGTTCTTGTTTTTAAGGCGCTCGTTAACCCTGTTACTTTGCCTTTTTTCAGGGTTTTGGGCCGTCAGCGATTCTACAAAATCAAATCGTGGCATGAGTTTTTTAAAGGGGCTTCGGAGGAAAGGGGTTGACTATGTTGGGTTAATCTACCAAAATAACCACCCTTACTATTTTTAGGTTAATTATGAGTAATACCCCTCCCAGACAGCCTGTTCGTGCTGATTATTCAGGAGAAGAGCTAATGGCAATGCAGTTTGAGC
>CAZSOH010000129.1:0-3328 GCA_964608535.1 uncultured Candidatus Peribacteria bacterium | reverse complement strand
ATTTTTTTCTTTCAGGTGCTGCCGGATTTTCTCAAGTTCCCGGGCGCTCACTTCCCGCCCCATCACCACACGGGTAGCTCCTAATTTTTTCCAAAAGGCGATCGCGGATGAATTCAGAACGTTCGCCTGTGTGCTCACATGGAGCTCCAGCCAGGGGCATTGTTCCTGAATCAGCTGAAAGAGTCCCGCGTCTGAAACCAATATCCCATCAGGGTCTAAGCCCTGCTCATGAAGTTCAGTGAGTCGGGCCAGCTCTTTATCCAGAAAATTCAGCCGCGCCTCATGGGCGTGGATGTTCATCGTCAGATAAAGCTTCTTCCCCATTTCATTTTTAAGTCTCAGAGCGGCCTCCAGCACATCTCCGTCCTCGTCATTAATCTTCATCCGCATACTCATCGACTTTACGCCCATATAACACGCGTCCGCCCCATAACGATAGGCCGTCTTCAGCTTCTCAAGGTCTCCCGCCGGTGCTAATAGTTCTGGACGTTTCATAGTTTAATTTTCATGATAATAGATTTCCCATTACTGTTTGTCCGTTCCGGATTATCATACACTCCCACCTCCTCAAAACCACATTTTTTATAAACCTTTTGAGCGGGTAAATTCGGAATATCTACGGATAAATAAACTTCACGGAGGTTTAGTTTATTTTTTACATATTTTAGCAAAGTTTTCATTGCGTCTGTGCCGTAACCTTTGCCCCATTCATCCTTTTCCCCAATGACCAGTCCAACAGTGATAACATCAGGAAATTCTTTGATCTTGCTCGGATGAACCCCGCAATTGCCAATAATTTTATCGTTTTCTTTGATGAAAATGCTGAAATTCTGGTCGTACGCATTTTTATTTTTTTCACGTTCTTCCAAATGTTCCAATTCTTCTTCCATTGTGTAAGATCTCATGACACTGTATCGAATCACATCTTCATCCTGGGTCCAGCGGACCCAATGTTCAGCATATTCTCTGGTGAATGGTTTTAAATAAACCCGCCCTCCTTCAAGTCTCATAAATTTATCAAATTAGCCAAATGATTCTAAAAGATATAAGACAAAATGTCAAAAATCAAAAAATCATAACAAAATAGTATTGACACATTGTCTAATTTAGACTAAAGTAACAAACCACTAAAGCCAAAACCCCCTTAGCCCACCCGAAATATATCTTTAATCGTGTGGTTTTTATGTCAAAAATTACGACAAGACGCTTCCTCCCAATCATTTCATTATTGCTGATTCTAAGCCTGATCATCACCCCCAATGCGAGGGCTGATGTTTACTCACCCGACAATAGCGTCAAACCAGACCCGCTGGCCGCTTCGAAATTGGCCGGAGGGCAGTTTCACGTAGGTGAGTTTACCGGAGCCGCCATTTACGATTATCCTATTACAATGCCTGCCGGAAGAAATGGGATGACCCCTTCTGTCAGCCTCACTTATAACAGCCAGGATTCTTCGTTGGATAACATTGCCGGTTATCGCTGGGGGCTTACCATGTATTCGATTTCACATCAGAATAAACGGGGGGTCGAAAAACTCTATTCTGAACCGGATTTTGTCGCAAATACACCTGCCGGATCAGGTGAACTGCTCCCTATACAGCTCACCAATAATCATTTTGGACAATATGGACAAAAGGTCGAAAGTAACTTCGCCAAATACCAGTATAGCGAAGACGGAACATGGGTAGTAACCGATAAACAGGGAACCCTCTACTCCTTCGGCTTAACTGACAACGCCAAACAATATGACCCCAATAATCCTTCGCGGATATATCAATGGATGCTCAGCGAGATCCGTGACCGAAACGGGAATTTTATAAGTTACACGTACTTTAAGGCGGATAATCAGATTTATCCAAAAACAATCCGCTACACCGGCAATGGTTCAGAGCCGGGTATTTTTGAAGTCAAATTTCTGCCTTTTGCCAATAACGATCCCGGAGCAATCCGCCCCGACAAGCACGTCAGTTACGCCAGCGGTTTTTTGGTGGAAACCAACCACCTGCTCACAGGAATTGAAGTCTACGCGAAAGATGTTTTGCGCCGGAAATACGAACTGCAGTACACCACGGTTAACCCGATCATTAAGCAAACCATCAGCAAAATTCAGGAAACCGGCTACTCCGAGACCGGCCAGGCCACCAGCCTGCCTCCCGCTGCATTTGAATACACCCAGTCAGATGTGCGATGGGAGGAAACCACAGATTATCTCTTTCCGAATTCTTTCTGGAGTTGCCATGAAAAATGTGACTCAACCGGTGGGGCGGAATGGGATATGACGGGCGATGGTCTGGATGATTTTGAATTTTTGTCCGGTTTTGCAGGGCCACCAATTCGCTACACCAACAATGGAAAAAATGGCTGGAAGACGGAAGATGGAAGTTATATAGGAATTTATAACGGAGTCATCCCAACGCTATCTCAAAAAGCATTAGATTTTAATGGTGATGCGAGAATAGATATTCTGAGATCCTATATACATCACGAAAATAAAACCGTTGAAAGTGCACTTAGTTTAAGTGGAAATCTACAATTGCCTGCTACCAATACGATTGAAATTGCTTTACAGGATGACAATCCTTACAAGCTGGATAACGGAGCTTCCATCGCCGATCTGAATGGAGATGGCCTCCCCGACATCATTCAGAGCCATGCCCATTTAGAATGCGGTAAATTGAATGATAATCGATACACAATTACAGAAACCTGCCTCAATACGGCCGGTAATGCCTGCGTGAAAACAAACCAATGGGCCTCTCCTCTGCCGCTCGTATCCGATAACTGTGACTGGCAGCATCCCAGAACAAATTACGTTCAGGACTGTAACAATGATGGATTGGCAGATGTGTATTCATCGTCAAATAACACGGTTTATATCAATGACGGAAAGGGCGGATGGATACAGACAAAGGCTCAATGCAGCCTGCCTTCCGTAGACACGCTCACTTCAAGGTCATTTGACGCGAATGGAGATGGCCTCGTCGATAAGATAATTTCCGAAACGGTTATTACACCCAGTGGGCAATATGAAAATAACGTCCTCAGGATCAATACCGGCAACAATTTCCAGGAATACAGCAATGTCTTCCCGCTTTCGTTGGGAAGGTCCCAAAGCGGACTGTACAGTGATGGAGGCGTTCGTATCACAGATTTAAACGGCGATGGGCTTCCCGATGTGATTAAGGCGGTTCACTATACAGATCGCTATACAGGCGCACAGACTTTTGAGAAAAAAACCTATCTGAACCGGGGCACAAAGCCCCATTACCTCAAGACCATCCATACGCCTCAGCGCCGCCAAAACGGCCTGAACCCGGAAGAGCGACGC
>CAZSOH010000128.1:0-3334 GCA_964608535.1 uncultured Candidatus Peribacteria bacterium | reverse complement strand
TGATGGTCTGGTGATGATTCGAAATGCCACCGTTTTAGGCTCACCCCGTTCTTTTGGCCATCGAAGTCATAGCGGTCATTTCGGAATCGTCAACTCTGAAGAAGGGTATCAAAATCTACGAAGGTTTTTATTTGGCCAAGTTCGAGTTAATGTTAAATTATTAGTCAATGCAATTAACCTGCCTCCACAAATTCAGAAACTAAAAACTAAGGACGGGAAGAAAATTCGAGCGAATTATAATATTGAAACAACCGCAAAAGTAAGGGGGGGGGGATTCCTTCTGCACGATCGCAAGACGGACCAAAGGTCGGCGATTCTTAAAAAGTAAGAAGGTCTTATCACGGGGGAAAAGAAGGTTTTCTTATTTACAACATATTTAGACAGGTTGGCAAAATCCGACAACTTGCGAAAAAGAGAAAAAAAAGAGAAACCTCTTGCTTTTGCTGTCTGGATTGGAATTCAGGTTCCGTTATACGAAGTGGATGAAAAGTTTTGGTTTGACGATCATTTTGAGGGAGGATATTTGTTTGAGGAAACAATCACCTTTCATATATTTCCAGATACGAAACCTGTTCAAGCCAAATATGGGCTAGGGGGCGTTCTCAATTATTATTAAAATCTGTCGATAAAGGTAGTCTTAACAACAAAAGGCTATAGCAATGTATCGACAACATCTACGAGAAGATCAATGGGAACGACTGGAACCCCTGTTGCCCGGGAAAGCCAGCAACTGTGGCGTGACCGCAAAAGATAACCGGCGTTTTATTGAGGCAGTCCTATGGATAGCGAGGACTGGTGCACCCTGGAGAGACTTGCCCGAGGTTTACGGTCACTGGCACCGTGTGTATGTCCGTTATAATCGTTGGTCGCATAAGGGTGTTTGGACAAGGCTTTTTGAGGCCGTTTCTGATGACCAGGACTTAGAGCACCTGATGGTGGATGGTAGCATCGTTCGGGTTCACCAGCATGGGGCGGCTCAAAAAAAGAACAGGAGGCCGAAGCCGAAGGCAAGTCACGAGGGGGCTTGAGTACCAAAATACATGCAACAGTGGATGCCTTAGGGAATCCGGTTCGCTTGTTGTTGACGGCAGGTCAGTCCTCGGAATACGGTCAGGCACTTCAGCTCTTGGAAGGATTTGAACCTGATTTTGTGTTGGCTGACAAAGGGTATGATTCCGATAGTTTTGTGGCCGAGATCCGTGCCAGTGGGGCTTGTCCGGTGATACCACCGAGAAAAAACCGGACCGTCCTCCGAGATTACGACAGGGATCTGTATAAAGAGCGTAATCTCGTTGAACGCTTTTTTCAAAAGCTGAAAAACTTTCGTCGGATAGCAACACGGTATGAACGGTTAGCCAGGAATTATGCGTCAATGTTGAGTTTGGTCTCTGTAATAATATGGCTGGCCTAATTGAGAACGCCCCCTAGGCCCAGAAAAAATTTGCCCAAGTTATATTCTTTTCCCGTGTTTTATTTCAGGGAGGAGCATCAGGCTGGCCACAACCATCATGGCCGCCGACAGTAAGCCGATATTCAACAGACCGATCTGGCTGGCGGCCCAGTAGCCAATGACCGGGCCGATGGTTCCGCGTATCCCGGTCAGGCTGACGTGGACGGACATGTAGGCGGCGGTCTTTCCCTGTGGCGCGTATTTCGTCACCCACAAATTCCAGGCAATGCTTCCTCCGGCAAACGCTATCCCGATCAGGGCGGAACCGGCGCCGATGATCCACAGATTTTTCGATATGAAGAACGCCGCCACCCCAATGGCGAATAAAAGATTCAGCAGTATTCTGAGAGTGACGAAATTCATGCGGTCAAACAGCCTGGCCCAGAACGGTATAAAAAGCATGCGCATGGTATCGGGAATGATGGTGATGATGAGGGCGACGAAAATCGCCGAGCCTTCTATTCCGTATTCTGCCGAGGTGACGTAATCGACCCTCAGCGGAATCGTCCACAGGTTGGCGAACCCCATGATGAACCAGGTCAGGAGCACATATCCAAAAGAGCGATCCTGAAAAATATATTTGTAGTTGCCCAGGGGATTTCGGTGAGAATTTACCTCCATGATTTTGGAGGGCATACAATAGATCACGCCCGCTTTAGCCAACGCGCAAAAAGCCAGGAGGGTGAACAGCCAGGTGAAATATTCAATATTAATCTCCAACAGGGAGGAACCGGCATAACCGAAGATGGCCGATGTCCCGACCGTCAAAATGAGGGATCTGGAAAAATAGTGGCCGCGTAAATGTGCCGGATAATTGTCGCCGTAAATATCGGTTAAAAACGGGAGCAGGGTGCTTCGGCAAATGTACCCGATCACTACAAACAACGCGAACCATTCCGCCGAGGTGGTCCAGGCGGCGAAAAAAAGGCAAACTCCGGTGAGGACCGAAGGGATGGCTCCCCATGAAGATTTTCTCCAACCCGTTCCCTCGGCGTAATGAACCAGGATGACGGAGAGGAACATTCCCATGAAGGGTGCCGCGGCTATCAGGGATTTCAAATTTTCGTCCGCATGAAAGTAGCGGATGGCGATGAAAAGACAAAAAGTCTGCGAACCGGTGGCAAGCATGCCCTCGAAACCGCCCCGCGCCAGGTCACAGTGGTAAGTTTTGCTGGTGACATCTGTTTTGGAAAGGTTGAAATATTCCTTCACTGGCCCTGCTTTTTATTTGTGGAAAGTTTATTGAGGGAAAGAAGTAACCTTGGCATCAATTCAAAAGTCCCCGGCAACGGGCAATGTATTCGCGATTGATGTCGGCGTAGGGCTGGATTTCCAAAGCTCTTTTAAAACTTGCAAGAGCTTCGTCGTAACGGGCCAGTTGATACAGGCACATCCCCATCCCGTTCAAGGCGCCAAAATGATGTGGATTCAATTTAAGGACACGCTCGCATTCAAAAACCGACTCGGTATACTCTCCTTTCAAAAACAAAAGAGTGGCCAGCTTGTTATAAGCTTCGGCGAAGTCAGGATAGTTTTTTATTAAACTTTTGAATGTCTTTTTTGCTTCGTCCAGGAGATTTTCTCCCATTAACTGGGTTCCCTGTTCGAGCTGATCTTCCGCCAGTTTGCCTGCTGACTGGTACCAGGTTTTCCAGAGTTCCTGGGTCGCCTGGTTGCGGGTGGTGGGGTCGGTGCTTTTTAGATCACTCAATAATTGTTGGATTTTGTTCATGATTTGAAACCAGGCACAGGCTGGAAAGCCTGTGCTACTACTAATTGTTTTGAGTCACTTGTTCAATTTCCTGTGAATGGAAGCAATCTCAGTCAAAACGATTTGTTCTTGGTTTTAACCTGTAGCAGACTATAGTAATTCATACTAAGGGA
>CAZSOH010000127.1:0-3379 GCA_964608535.1 uncultured Candidatus Peribacteria bacterium | reverse complement strand
ACAGGTCAAAATCAATGAATTCAAAAACAAAACAGGCTTTTTTACCTGACTCATTAAGCCATTGTGCGATGATACCATGAACCTCCAATCTCAGAAGAAAGTCGATATGTAACCGTCCGGAAAGCGTTTTTTCATCCCGTACAACAAACTCCTCCTGATCCGGATAGGTTTTTATGATTTCATCAGCGATTTCATCAGCCCAAAACATGCGCTCAAGGTTACAAACAAACGCATTGTAACGGAAATCACTATTTTTATTAACCTTATTTCAAAGTTTCCACCGCGAAATCGACCTCCTCCTTACTGCCAATATAAATCGGTGTCCTCTGATGAAGCTCCTCAACCTTAACATCCATAATATCAATTTCACCATTACTGGATTTCCCCCCCGCCTGTTCAACCAGAAAAGAGAAAGGGTTGCATTCAAACAGTAGCCTCAGCTTCCCATTGGGGTACTTTGGCGGATTCGGCGGATAAGTAAAGATGCCCTGCCCCTTTTTTAAAATATGGTTGAGGTCGGCTGCCATACCGCCGGAATAGCGAAGAGTATACTCTTCATCCATCCAATGGTTGATCAGTTTTTTGTATTTTGCATTTTCATTCCCTGCCCGCAAATTTCCTGGCGCGAAATTTTTAGCCTTATCCTTAATTTTAATATTCTCCTTGGTCAGGGTGAATTCACCAACGTCATTTAAGGTAAACTCATGCACCCCCTTTCCGATCGTATAAATCAGCGTCGTCCGGGGCCCATAAACCATATTGATGGCCGCGACCATATCCCGCCCCGTCCGGCCAATAAAACCCGGCCCTTCAAAAATGGCGAAAATAGAGCCGATCGATAAATTTGTTTCCACCAGAGATGACCCATCCAACGGGTCATAAGCCACGCTGTAAATTTCTTTATTATCCTTGCACTGGCAGGTCGTTAAGTCATCCTGCTCCTCCGAAATAACATGAGAGACAATATTGCACACATCCAGATTCTGCATGATGATTTTATCGGCCAGTACATCCAGGGCCAGCTGTTCTTCTCCAGACTTATTCTGAGAGCCAGCTGCCCCCAGATCCCCCATTTGCAAAGCGTGATTGATGTATTTTCCCGCCCGGGCAATGTACATAATCAAATGCCGTAACCGGTCAGGCGCCCCGGAGCTATAAAGATGTGAATCTAATAAGTTGAGCATAATATTTAATTATGAGTTATGAATTATGAGTCATTTGAGACTCGCCCTGAGAGAAGTCGAAGGGCACTTGAGACTTCGAAAAATTTATAAATTTTTCGATAATAATCCCATCATATCCACCAGCCGGTTCGCGTATCCCCATTCGTTATCATACCAAAGCAGGATCTTAATTGTCCGCTCCCCAATCACCTGAGTGAGCCCGGTATCCAGAATGCTCGAATGGTCATTTGTCTTAAAATCAATAGAAACCAATGGTTCATCGCAAACATCAATCAATGGCTCATAATATGAGTCACGCGCGATTTCATGAAAATAACCATTAAATTCCTCTTTTGTTACAGGTTTATCCAGCTGGAGCACCACATCACAAACCGAACTGGTTGCAATTGGCACCCGATAAGCCATCCCGTCCAGCTTTCCTTTCAGGTCGGGAATGATTTTAGCGGTCGCTTTCACTGCGCCGGTTGTAGTCGGGATCACGCTCATCACCGCACTTCTAGCCCTCCTTAAATCCCGGTTCGAATTATCCAGCAGGTTCTGGGAATGGGTGAAGGAGTGAATCGAAGAGACAGACGCGCTCTCGATACCCCATTTTTCATGAATCAGCTTAATGGGCGGCGCGATACAGTTGGTGGTACAGCTGGCGTTCGAGATCACATGGTCTTCCGGTTTCAGGTCTTTTTCATTCACCCCGATCACATAAGTGGGTGTGTCATCCTTCATCGGCGCGGAAACCAGTACTTTTTTAGCCCCTCCTTCCAAATGTCTTGAAGCAATATCATACGTTTTAGCCTTGCCGGTGCATTCCAATACTAAATCCACCCCATGCTCCTTCCAGGGAATTTCACTGGCATCTTTGGTAGCCAGCAAATGCACTTCTTTGCCATCCACCACCATCGTATCATCCCCTTTCGCGTGAATATCATTATCAATCTTACCGTGGACGGAATCATATTTGAGCAAATGGGAACGCATTTCAGCATCCTCACTGCGGGCATTGATAGCTTCAACTTCAAACTCCGGATGATCCAAAAGGAGGCGATGGACAATGCGGCCGATACGACCATAACCGTTTAATCCTATTTTTAACATTTTGAGGAGGGGTTATATATTAAATTAAAAATTAACAATTAAGAGTTAAGAATAATTTTTCATTCTTCATTTTTAATTCTTAATTACAAAACGTTTTCGGCTTCTTCAGTCCATTCACCTTTGGCAGCCAGGCCGTTCATTTTAGCCCGATGGGCCAGTTTTGCCTGCGCTCCGGCTACATCGTCCGGGGTTTTAGCCCAATGGTCTAAAGCGGGCCTTTGAATGCTTCTGCCATACGAGAAAGAAAGCGGCCATGGTTTTTCCTCAGCCAGTTTATTCATCAGGTTCAGATGAATGGTGGAATCAGCATCGCTCTGCCCCCCAGAAAGGAAGACAACCCCGGCCAGTTCCGCGGGCACATTCTCTTTTAAACATTTAACTGTCTGCTCCGCGACGGTCTGAGGATCAGTTTTTTCGGCAGCGTCTTTCCCCGCCAATACCATGCTTGTTTTTAAAATCGCGCCTTCCATCGCAACACCCTGGTCTTTCATTTCTTTAAACAGCTCCTGCCATGAACGGGCGCAGATCGCGTAGCATTTTTCTAAACTATGATCTCCATCGATCAGAATCTCTGGCTCAACCATGGGCACCAACCCAGCTTCCTGACAGAGGGCGGCATAGCGGGCTAACGCGTGAGCATTGGCGTGTACACAGGCGGAGCTGGGAAGTTCATCGCCTTTAATCGCGATCACAGCCCTCCATTTAGCAAATTTAGCCCCCAGTTGTACATATTCAGCTAGGCGCTCTCTCAGGCCGTCCAGCCCCTCCGTCACTTTTTCACCTTCATGCAGCGCCAGATCTTTAGCGCCCATATCAACCTTAATTCCTGGCAGCATGCCGGCATTAACAAGCACTTGCGGAAAAGGAGTTCCATCATCCGTTTTCTGCCGGATCGTTTCGTCAAACAGAATCATTCCGCTCACTGAATCCGTCACTGGCGCAGTCACCAGCAATTGTCGGTAAAGCCGGCGATTTTCTTCGTTACACTCAACATTGAGCGCGTCAAAACGCTTTCTGCAGGTTCCGTGGCTTTCATCAATGGCTAAAATACCATTGCCAGGCGCCATCATGCCCTGATCTGCTAGTTCAAGCACAGCTAATGA
>CAZSOH010000126.1:0-3388 GCA_964608535.1 uncultured Candidatus Peribacteria bacterium | reverse complement strand
CCAGCAAAATAATAACAGGAACAGCTGTGCCAGCTTGCCAGTAAAGATCAAAAAGAGCCAGAAAGAACAAAGCCAGAATCAGTAAGCCCTGAATGCCAACCTCATTTAAAATAAGAAAGTATGTATTGTGCACTGGCTGAAACTCCCACGGCAAAAGCTTATCACAATTTGGCCCACCATTTGCTCCACAATTTGATCCACCATATGACTCCATTTTTAAAGTAAAATTCCTCACCCCAACGCCAAACGGCACAGCATGCCACATTTCGTTACTGATAACATTTTGATCTAATCGCTCACGAACAGAAACATCACGGGAAGACACCTCAGCGCTATTGCGATAGAACCAGTAATTAGTAATGGCCAGCAAAAAAACAACCGCCAAAGCAACGGAACGCCTGAGCGGCATTTTCCTGAAAACCGTAAACAAAAAATAAAGCCCAAGCCCCCCCAAACCCGTCAGCATGGCAGCCTGACTGTTGGTGATATAAACGCCTGCAAGAAAAAGAGAAAACCAAAAAAGCTTGCTCCCGTATTTGAGATAGTGGAGTGATAAAAAGAAAATAGTCAGAAGGTAAGCCGCAAAAATATTGGGGTGCAAAAAAGCGCCATAGGCCCGTACCTGCTTGGTCCCGTTGGGCAGGTCATTTTTAGCGACCCCCAAAACATCAGGGCCAATATGAGATTCGCCCAAAATTGACAATCCTAAAGAACCATTCGAATGGAACTGTGCCATTCCCCAGATGATTTGGAGTAAAGCGCCAAAAAGCAGGATGGTAACAGTCTGCCTGGGCTCAAAAATCTTGTCCTGCACCAGCCAGAAAACAACCAGAGCCTCAAACAAACGAAGGAGAAAAAGCGCACCCAAAAAAGCATCTCCATTTAGCAGGGTAACAACATAAGCATTGATCGCGAACAAGAAAAAAAGCGCCCAAAGCATTTTATCCCGACTCCCGACTCCCGACTCCCGACTCCTAACTTTATGTATAAACCACAACACAAAAATAAAACCCAATAAAATCTCCGGCAAATAAACAAATCCCGTCACCCAGGGGTTAAACTGCCCAAACCGATAGCTGTCCGGCTCATAAAAAACCCACCGTATGGATAATGGGAAAGTGAATAAAAATGTGCCCCACAAATATTTAATCGCCCTTTCCATGCCACCAATTTTAAATGACAACAATAAAAACCACAACGCGGCCTACAATTTGGCCTACAATTTGACCTACAATCAGAGATTACAATCCTGATCCGATGAAATCAGTTTCTTCTGCTTTTTAATCACACAGGTGACCTTTGTTTGAGCTTCTTCAAGCGCTTGTTTAGGAGTAGCACGATTGGTGGCCACCGCCTGAATGGCATCCGTGAATATTTTATGATAACTGGCTGCATCAAAAATCTTCAGGCTTTTGGCAAATGGCGCCTGGAAAGCAAAAATACCAAAGAGAGGCTCTGTTTGCTGTTCCTGGACCAGATCTTTCCGGCTTGTCGGACGATTGGTTTTTTTGTGATAGGTTTGAAGGCTGTCCTGCGAAGCGAGGTAAGTGATGAGCGACCAGGCTTCTTTCGGCACATCAGTCGTTCGGGCCACCACCAACGGGAAGTAACTCGCCAGTGTATCTCGTTTGGTGCCTTCAGTTGGGCTGACGAGCTGAGGCATTGGAGCAATGCCAATGTCATCGATATCAATATGGATCCCGCCTGTTTTCTGTTCATTCTGGATCGCCTGAGTAATGACATCGTAAAGGTATGGATACCCCATAATCATGGCCACCTTACCCCGCACAAAAGGGTTCACATCTTTTTGTTCCGGAGCAAAGCCGGTAATCGTATCATTCCAGCTGTAATTCTTGTAACTCGGTAAGGCAAAACTGGTATAAAGAGATAGTGCCTCTACCCCGGGATTTTTCACGCCGGAAGGAGAATTGGAATCGGAAGCAAACGTCGCCGTGTTTCCTTCGGCATTATAAAAATTCACCCCATACTGAAGCATCAGGGTATAAAGAATATCCACCGCGTTATTGATGTTGTCAGCCCGCCCCATCGCCATCCCGGCAAGACTGAACCTCTCAGGACTGTTGTTGGATTTTGTTAGCTGAAAAACCTGCTCCTTGATCTCTTCCCACAACGCCCCCGGATGGTCGGTGGTAGCCAGCAGATCTTTGAAGTAAGCCTTATTATAATAAATAGCCAGATTATCCATCGAAAGCGGCATACCATAAACCTTTTCATCAACAATCAGATCATCAGCAGCCGCCTGAAAAAAGACCTGACGGAATTGGTCTGGCGTCACCGGCACAGTGGCGTCAGCCGGCATCGGCAGAAGTTTTTTTAAGTGCTTAGTGATCCACGAATTATGAATCATGAACACATCCGGCCCTTCACCTTCAGCGATCTCATTAACAACCAAATCCTCATATTCCTGCAGGTTTACAAATTTCTTGGTCCGTACTAACACACCCGGATTCTGGCTCTGGAAGGCCTGAATTTGCTCCTGAAAAGCGTCTGTATTATCAAAAACGAAATAAAAATCGATCTCCTTTGGCCCCGAAGCCGTTTCTTCTTCGTAAGGACAGTCATCCCTAAAATCCGACGTCCCGGGAATATTCTGAGAAGGCCTCGGGCACTTCTTTTTACACCCCGTCATAAAAAACGGAGCCGCCAGCACCAAGGCCAAAATAAGGATTTTTGAAATTCTTGATTTCATAGTTTTGTTTTCAACGTAAATATTTTACGTGAAAACCACCCTTATGGCAACGAAAAACAGCCCCCTTGTCTTTCCACACCCTCTTTGTCATTCCCGACCCTGCCTATGCCGGCAGGCAGGCCCGATCGGGAATCTACGACAAATGAATTAATCGGCAATAAACTCCCTCAACCCCAATTTTTTACGCAACCCATTGAACTCTTTAAACTCCTCAGGCGTCAGTACATCTTTTAACCGCCTGGTGCTCAGCGGATTCTTGTCTGCATTGTGTAATTGCGCGTACCGCTTTGCCTCAGCCCTTGTCAACTTACCGGACTCAACCGCCCAAAGTTCATCAAAGACTCTTAAATGTAAGGGGTCTGCATCACCGTCAGCGTCCAGAATCGCACCAATATATTCCATCATCAATGCTTCATCCGGCGTAAGCTGCGGAGAGTCTTCTGTATGCTCATAATCATCAGGCTGCATCGCCAAAACCAAAGGAAGACAGCGCTCAGCCTTCTCAGCATCACCATCAAAAGTGATAAGCGTTTCTAAATAACACAATCGCTCAGAACCTTGTTCACTCAAAGACAGCTCAACATATTCTGCCACCTCTCTCTGGGTCAACCCACCCAAAATCGCTCTCAGATTCTCACGCTCAGCTTCAATGGTTGCATCCATGGAATGCTCTAAATC
>CAZSOH010000125.1:0-3389 GCA_964608535.1 uncultured Candidatus Peribacteria bacterium | reverse complement strand
GGAGGGGGGCGGAAATGGAAAGTTCGCGAGCGGAGATTACATGTGCACGAATGTAGATGTCATCTTAAAGCTAGCAAAACGGGGAAATACGGCGCGAAACACGGCAATAGATTTCGTCATCCCGTGAATCCCGCCGCCACGTTCGCGATGTCGATTTGCAGAGTCGAAAGGTAAATGCGCAGTTTTGCCCACAACACGAACCGGGCGCCGGGCGTTTGCATGTGGATGTAAAAATGCCTTCTCTTGAGGCTCAGATCGTTAATATTGCGGATGAGATCGCTTACCTCTGTCATGATGTTGATGACGGACTGAGATCAGGTATCTTAAAGCTGTCGGATCTTGAGCATCTGGCGGTTTGCCAACAGGCATTGGAATCAGTTGACCGCACAATGAAGGGGGCCTATTTGGTCCCGGCGATGATTTCCCGGATGATGCGGCTTTTTATTCAGGATTTAGAAAATCAGACTGATAAAAATCTGGAAGAGGCAGGCATAGCAACAGCTGCGCAGGTTACGGACTTCTCCAGGCTTTTGGCTTCATTTTCTGATGACCTTAAAGAAGCTGCTGCCAAACTTAAAGCTTTTCTCTATGATAATTTTTATCGTTCTCCCGGAGTGGCTGAATATAATCTTAAGGGCCAGGAAGTGATTGAAACTCTTTTTAAACGTTTTATGGAGGATTTTGAACTTCTTCCTGAATCCATTCGCCTCAATCCTCATGATAGTGAGTCCCATATATTAGTGAAAGATTATATTGCCGGCATGACGGACCAATTCGCCTTAGATCTGTACGAGAAGCTGAAATAGCCCTTTTTATGAGCAGCCCTGTGCTGTCTCAATGGGTAAATACTTGAATTACTTGAAAAGTTTTTTCCCTTCGGCTACGCTCATGTTGCAAACTTTTCTACGTAATTCATCCTCACTCCGCTTAAGCTGATTCATGAATCAGCTCTACGCTCTGTTCGGACCGTATTTATCGCCACTTTGCATGAACTGTCCTAAATGTAAAAATCAGGAAACTAAAGTTGTTGATTCGCGTTTGGCTGAGCAGGGCCGGGTGATTCGCCGACGCCGGGAATGTGAGAAATGCGGCCGTCGTTTCACTACTTTTGAGCGTTCCGAAATGAGCAGTTTAATGGTGAAGAAAAAGGATGGTACTTTTGAGCCTTATACCCGCTCTAAACTTGAGGACGGTATCTGGATTGCCTGCGGGAAGCGTCCTGTTACCAAGGTTCAGATCGATAAGCTTATCAATCAGCTTGAAGAAAAGTGGGGGGCAAATAAAAAAGAGGTTTCGAGCCAGACCATCGGGAACGATGTGATGATCGCCCTCAAAAAATTAGATGACATTGCTTACATCCGTTTTGCCAGCGTTTACCGCAGCTTTAAAGATGTGGATGAGTTTAAAGAAGAGCTGGTCAAGCTACTTAAATAATTTTCCAATTCCCAATTTCTAATTCCCAATGAATCAGGATTTACTAAAATACTTAAAGGAATTGAAGCAATTTGGAATTGAAAATGATATTCCGAATGTTACTGAGCGGGGTGGGCGGTTTTTGAATATGCTGGTTCGGATTTCAGGCTCAAAGTCTGGTTTGGAGATCGGTTCGGCAAACGGTTACTCCACTGTCTGGCTGGCAGAGGCTTTCAAAAATAATGGAGGAAGGCTTCATTCTATTGATTTCAGCCAGCCCACTTATGAATCCGCTGTTCAGAATTTAAAAAAGGCGGGATTTGATGACATCGCTGAACACCATTTTGGGAATGCGCTGGATCTGATTCCTTCATTTGGTCCTGAGCTTCGGTTTGATTTTGTTTTTGTGGATGGCGAGAAGCGGTCTTACTGGGATTTCTGGAGTGCGGTTGAACCCCGTTTGCACGAAAAGGCGGTTGTGGTTTTTGACGATGTCCTTTCGTTTCCTGAAAAAACCAGGCCCTTTATGGAAAAGATTAAAAATGTGTTAGGATTTGATCAGGTAGTCCTTCCTGTTGATGCGGATGACGGTATACTCCTTATGACTAAAATAAACTGATTGGACAGACATTCACTTTCTCTTCACCGGCTGATCGCTTCTGTGGCTGTACTTCTGTTTATCGGTTTTAATGTTTTCCTTTTTTCAGATCAGGTCCGTTATCGTGATATGTTCATTTATAACGAAAGAGGGACTTTTAAGGTTAAGGTTGAAATCGCGAAGACATTTCGCGAAATGAGAATGGGGTTGATGTATCGCTATCATCTGGAGGTGGGAAAGGGGATGCTGTTTGTTTATGACAAACCTGCCACTCCTTCCTTCTGGATGAAGAATACGCTGATCCCTCTCGATATGATTTTTATTGGCGCAGACCGCCGTATCAAGACTATTCATGAAAAAGTCCTCCCTTGTCCTGAAAATACCGAGTGCCCTCAATATTCACCCGATCAGGAAGTGCAGTATGTGCTTGAAGTGCCTGGCGGATACAGTTCGCTTTTTAAGGTTAAAGTGGGGGATTTAGTGGAGTTGCCGCCTTTGGACTAATGACCTTTTTTTAAATATTCCAGGGCCGCGTCAAGCTGCGGATCAATGTTATTTTCAATATCTTCAATTGTCCTTTCCACCACTTTGTCGGGGGTGATGCCGACTTCGCTGATATTCTGGTTGTTTGGGGTATACCATTTGGCTACTGTGACCCGCAGGCTGGAACCATCTACCAGATTTTCAACTTCCTGGACGGTTCCTTTTCCGAAGCTTTGTTCTCCGATGAGGATTCCCCGTTTATGATCCTGAATGGCTCCGGCAACGATTTCTGAAGCAGAGGCACTGCCTTTATTGATCAGGACGACGAGAGGAATGTTCATTACTCTGGCTTTTCCGTTCACATAAATAACTTCATCTTCGTTGGCGTTTCTCTTTTTGACTGAAACCACCTTTCCTTTGTCGATGAATTCGGAAACGATGTCGACAGCGCCATCCAGATAGCCTCCTCCGTTGAATCGTAAATCAAGTACGATGCCACCTGCTCTTTTTGACAGTATTTCGTTGATCGCTTTGCTGAATTCTTCTTTGGTATGGGCGCCAAAGGTGTTGAGTTCAATTACAGCGATATTGTCCTCCATCCTCCATTCAACACTGCTGATATTGATTGTTTCTCTGACAATTTGGAGATCAATCGGTTCGGATTCCCCTTTCCGCCCAATGGTCAGCGTTACTTTTGATCCTTTTGGCCCTCTTATCTTCATAACAGCCTGTTCGAATGAATAATCAGTGACTTCGGCGCCGTCAATTTTTAAGATGATGTCTTCGGGTTGTAAGCCGGCCCGTTTCGCCGGTGAATTTTTGAGGGGCGAGACGACGGTGATCATTTCGTTTCTGAGGGTCAGCTCAGCGCCAATTCCTTCCAGTGTTCCTTCCA
>CAZSOH010000124.1:0-3401 GCA_964608535.1 uncultured Candidatus Peribacteria bacterium | reverse complement strand
AGGTATTTTTTCATGATGAAATTTTAGTATTAATGCTCAATGATTATAGCACAAAAAACCCCGTCATCCTGAACTTGATTCAGGACTTCGACGGGGTTTTTAAAGTTTAAGCAGGGGATTAAGATAGGTGTTTGAAAACCAGTTTGGTCATTTCAAACATGTTTACCTTACCTTTACCACCAAATACTTCTTTAAGAGCAGCATCTGCATGGATCATTCGTTTTTCCTGAGCATCCTGCAGTTTGTTCTTTTTGATGTAAGCCCACAGTTTTTTGATCACTTCGGTGCGAGGCATTGGGCCATTTCCTACTACTTTAGCCAAAGTAGCTGATACATTCATAGGTTTCATGAATGCTGGATTAGGTTTTCTAGGCATAATTTTATTATTAATAAATAAATCGTCTGTATTGTAGCGGAATCTCCAGAGTGTGTACAGAGGGGGCTGATTTTTTGACTAGACAAAAAAATGGACGTTATAGAGTAATATTTACTAAAATGACCAATTTCCGGTTTTCGATAGATGATCGCCTAATTGTTTGACCTTATTTTCGTTCCGATTTACACTAGTTTCCTTATTTAAATGTCATTTATGGAGATTCTCAATAAACGTTTATCACTGAACGAATTCCGACATTATATAAAGGAATATAATTTTGGTTCTGAGCCGGCAAATAAGCTCGTTATCCATCATACTTATAAGCCGAATCAGTCTGAGTGGAAGGGGGAAGAGACTATTCTGGCGCTGAAGCGGCACTACGAGGGAAAGGGCTGGCCGGCGGGTCCGCACCTTTTTGTCGCCGAAGACGGGATCTGGCTTTTTTCGCCGATGAGGAAAGACGGTGTGCATGCCCGCAGCCTCAATCATCGCTCCATCGGCATTGAGGTGGTGGGTGATTATACTCATCAAGTTTGGTCAGGTGAGACGAAAGCCAATGCCTTGGGGGTTATTAAGTCTTTAATGGTTCATCTTCGGCTTTCCGATACTGACCTTTATTTTCACAAAGAGTCATCTCCGACTTCGTGTCCGGGGGACGCGATCACTAAGGACTGGCTCTTTGCCGAACTGGATGCCTTCCGACTTGGTCCACGTATTCCTGTGCCAACGGATGTTCCGGTTTCGCATTATTCTCCCAGTGAGGATTTGGTAACCATTGAGGTGCCGGACTGGGCAAAAGAGGCGGTAGATTTTGTTGCTTCTCATCAGCTTTTTAAGATAGAGGCAGCAGAGGATGTACGGGATGCAGTGAAATTTTATCGACTCTATAAGTTAATTAATAAATAAGTCTCAAGTGCGAGTCTCAAGGCTCATTTATGACACTTAAATTCACATTTTTATTAAATAATATTATGATTAAGCCTGAAAAAATCGCCGCCATTGTCGCCATTGTGCAATTGTTTAAATACTATGGCACACCTCATAAACTCCTTCCGTTCTTTGCTGTTTTAATGGGGGTTGCTCTGGAATATTCTGATAATCCCAGCCCTCAAGGTATTCTGGATGGACTGATTATGGGGGCGATGACCACGGGCAGTTATGGGGTTTTAAAAGGTGCTTCGCAGACCGTTCTTAAACGACAGAAACCGGTTGGGGGACCGGTTGCCCGCTCGGATGACCCGGTCGGACGGGTGGGACCGATTGAGGATTTGGATGATGATCATAGTTTTAAGTCTTAAGTCCTAAGTCTTAAGCTGTGGTTGCTTAATCATTCAATCTAAATTATCTTTTTTACAGCAATAAATACAAAAATTATGGATATAAAATTCGTAAAACAAATTCCTTTTTTCTCTCATCTTTCCGATGAAAAGCTTCAGCTGGTGATGGATCAATTTGAGATAAAGAGTTATAAAACGGGGGATATTGTTGTACAGCAGGGCGAACCAGGGGATGGAATGTACGGGATCATTTTTGGTGAGGCGGATGTGATTATGGATGATAAGGTGATCGCAACTTTAAAAACCGATGACTTTTTTGGTGAAATGTCTCTTATTGCCAATGAGCCCCGGAGCGCGACGGTTCAGGCTAAATCTGATCTATCCGTTTTCTTTCTCAACCGGTCCGCTTTTGAGGCCGTTAAGGGTGAGCTGGGTGATGAGGTGCGGCAGGAGATTCTGCGAAGGGCGGAGGAGGATTATGGGGAATAGACCATATTGCTCTCAGCTCATCCCGAACCATTCGGGATTCGCGCTTTCAAATCGTTCTCATATTGCCCGATGATTAACTACAAGACTGGCAATTTGATAGCTATTTGAAAGCAATATGGAAAACAATCTGGTATGGTGGAGATGGCCGGAGTCGAACCGGCGTCCAAAGATGAAGATTCAAACGTCTACAATCATAGTCAGTTTGGTTTTTTCGACGTCAGCATAAAGACTAACAAAAGCACTGACGCTTACCCGGCTTAGGTTTTCGTTGCAAAGTCCTCCAGGGGCGAAAATTGCACTTAACCTGCTAAATAACGCCTTTCCAACTCAGCAGGTGTCGGAAGAAAAGACGAGGCCGCGAATTGGCAGCCGTTTGGTTTACGCGAAAGCAGGGGCGAAAGAAGGGGTTAAAGCCTTCTTAGCAGCTGCGAAGCGTGCACCAAGAGATTTGAATGAGTTTGCACTTATTCATGCGCTGGACTAACTACGACCGGACAGCGCGACGGTCGGATTGCTGTTTTTCGTCTTGAGCCATCTTTGTCAAAACCAAATACATCCCCTTTTCTACTTGCTGCAGCTTACACATAAGCCTCCGGCTTCTGTTTCAGCCTTTGCAAGTCTGCTTGCCCCAAAAAATAGCCCCCAACCACCTATACCTACCCGTCCCATTTTTTGGGGTCCCCGAATTTTTTTCGAGGTTTGGTTTTTCCAAAATCCCTAAATTTAAAAGAACTTTGCTGACCGATTTTAACATACTGAAAATGGATTTGCAATAGAGGGGAAAACCTGTTACAATTTTAATTCCTCGATATTCTATTTTATGCCTAAGCTTCATCCAAAAAGCGGGCGAAAGGTTGCCTCCTCTCATAAACTTCATCTGAAAAAGAAGATTGTTTTGGGCGACTTGTCTGATGCTTGTCTTCTGGAGGAGAAATATAAACTTATTTTCCATACGGCGAGGGACGCCATTTTTTACCTGAATCATAAAGGAATTGTTCTGGATGCGAACCGGACCTGTGAAAAGCTTTCAGGTTACTCGCTGGATGAAGTTATTGGTAAATGCGTTTGGAAACTGCCTTTTGTCCGTTTTGGCAAAGGTCAGGTTTCAATATTAAGATCTTATACCAAAAAGAATGAAGTTGAGCCTTTTGAACTTGAATTTGTTCACAAAAACGGTGAAAAGAAAATTGCTGAAGTTAGCGCTTCCCTGATTCGCAGGAATGGACGTATTTTGTGTGCTCAGGTGGTCGCGCGCGATA
>CAZSOH010000123.1:0-3444 GCA_964608535.1 uncultured Candidatus Peribacteria bacterium | reverse complement strand
TATTCAACGGGCGACCGTTAGAATAAGAATATATTTTTTTGTTTCCAAATTATGTTTTTTTTCCGCAAAAAGCTTTCGTCGAATAAAGTGCCGGTCCGCCATTTAATGAAGCACCGCCCAAAAAGAACTGTCCTTATTCGCTTTGCTCTTCTTTTGTGTGTGCTGGCGGCTTATACCTTCTTTCTTGCCTGGAAATTTGGCTGGAAAGACGGCGGTTTCCTTTCGGTGCTGACCTGGAGCTTTTTTGTCCTTTGCACACCCATTGCTGATGCCGGTTTCCTTCTGGATTTTCCTGTCAGACTGTTATTTGGCGTGCGAATGAAATTTTCTGAAATGATGGTTTGGGCTATTGCCATCACTACCAATGTAACGGCTTTGGCTGTGAAGCCGCAGATTTATGACACCCTTTTGCTTACCCGGCTTTTTAAAAAAATTCTGACTCATCCTTACCCTTATTGGTCGATTATTTTTCTTTCCGCGGCCGGAACGTTTTTATCGGTTACTTTTGGCGATGAACTGCTGGATCTGGTACACCATAAGAATCGTGTAATGCATCAAAAACACGGATTTAAACTGCAGCTTATCGTGATGGCTTTTGTGTTTCTTTTCTCTTTTCTGGCTTACGGGTTTCTACTGGAGCATCTGGGAGTTCAGATCCCCAAATAAAGGCAAGCTGTTTTTAATCCATTATTTCGGGCTGCATTTTAATCAGGCGTCTCAGGAAGAAAGGAAAAATAAATGTTGTAATGACTGACATCACTATTATGGCCGAAAAAAGACGGTCAGATATTAATCCGGCCTGCAGAGCGATATCAACGATAATGAGTTCCATTACCCCCCTGGAATTCATGCCCCAGCCAATTAAATAAAGCTGAGCCCATTTTAGGTTTACGAAGGGTTTTGTGAGTAACACTCCGACTATCTTGCTCAGAATGGCTACTAATATAATGATCAACACCAACAATGGGTTTTTAAAAATGATGGTGGGGTCAAAGTTTAAGGCGATGTTGATAAAGAAGAAGGGAATAATGAAACCGAAAAGAAATGTACTCATCTCGTGTTCTTCGTGTTTTTCGTCCTTTTTTACTAAAAAAGATTTCTGAAGAATAAGGCCTGCTATAAAAGCTCCCAGCAGTCCGCTGAGACCTGTCACATCCGAGAGGATCGCCATGACCAGGGTGATCAATATGACGATATTGAAGGTTGTGATTTCTTTTCCGACCCTTTCGAAATGTTTTAAAACTTTTGGGATCAGTAACGAGGCGACCCACATGATGGCGATGAAGATAGCCAGTTTTACCGGAAATAAAAGCAGGCCTCTACTTCCTCCCTGATGCGCCAAAACCAGCACGATTGATAAAAACAGGATTTCGAATACATCATCCAGTATTCCCGCACTGAGTAAGATAGTGCCAAGTCTTGTTTTCAGTTTGCCCATCTGGAGCAGGACGGCTATGTTCGTCCCTTCTGCGGTGACAGACAAAGCGATTCCTATGATCACACTTGTCGTTATCGAAAAACCCATTAACTGGCCGACCAGTATTCCGCTTAAAAAAGGGGTGGCTGTACTGAACAGGGCAGTTAAGACCGATTCTTTTTCTGACTGCCTGATGCGGTTTATGTTTGCCCCCAGTCCGGTTAAAAGCAGAAGAAAGATAATAGCCAGCTGAGCAAAGGTTTCGATGACGGTGACTGATTCCTGCGTGAAGATAGTTTCTTTAACGAAAGGGATTGCCAGGATCAAACTTGAGGCAAACTGACCCAGAATGGGCGGGTATTTGAAATAGGCAGCGATTCGGGCGCCGACAAAGGTGATCAGCAGGGCGATGGTGATGGTGAGGAGGATGCTCATTTGATTTTTGTTTGTTTTAATTATACGCCCCTTTAGTTATTCAGTCTATTTATGTGCTAGTTCGCGGGTTCTTAATTTGACTAAATGTTATATTATTTTTATATATACTAAAAAAAGTCTATTTTTTTTCTTGACTTCACCATAAGCCTTCGATAGAATCCTTTTGCTTATACTGAGAGGTAAACAAGATTTATCCTTAAGTAAGCGGTTTGTTCATTAACAACAGAGCGTTTGGATTTGAAGTTCCTGCTTAGGCGCCGGAACCCACTCAATTCCAAACGAAAATTTATACGACATTCAAAATTATATTTTGGATGCAGTAAAGTAAGGTTAAAGGGCAGTATCCATTTTCTTTTGCAGAAATGGAGCTGTCATTTAATCCCGAATATTCTTAGAGCTTTTATAATTGCAAAAACAATTATCTTCCCGATTTATCGGGAAGATTCAAACTTTTTATCGAAGAGTTTGATCCTGGCTCAGGATGAACGCTAGCGGTGCGCCTAACACATGCAAGTCGAGCGATATAGCGGCGAACGGGTGAGTAACACGTTGGAACCTGCCCCGGACTCAGGGATAGCCCACCGAAAGGTGGATTAATACCGGATAGTCCCGCAAGGGTAAAGCTTTTGCGGTCCGGGAGGGGCCTGCGCAGTATCAGTTTGTTGGTGGGGTAACGGCCTACCAAGACTACGACGCTTAGCTGGTCTGAGAGGATGATCAGCCACAATGGAACTGAGACACGGTCCATACTCCTACGGGAGGCAGCAGTGAGGAATCTTCCGCAATGGGCGAAAGCCTGACGGAGCGACACCGCGTGAAGGATGAAGGTCTTTTGATTGTAAACTTCTTTTCTGGGGGAATAAATGATGAAGGTACCCCAGGAATAAGCACCGGCTAACTACGTGCCAGCAGCCGCGGTAATACGTAGGGTGCAAGCGTTATCCGGAATTATTGGGCGTAAAGCGTGCGAAGGCTGTTTAGCAAGTTTGAGGTTAAATCTGGTCGCTTAACGATCAAATCGTCTCAAAAACTACTTAACTAGAGAATGATAGAGGCAACTGGAATTCTGCATGTAGGGGTAAAATCCGTTGATATGCAGAGGAACACCAAAAGCGAAGGCAGGTTGCTGGGTCATTTCTGACGCTGTTGCACGAAAGCGTGGGTAGCGAACAGGATTAGATACCCTGGTAGTCCACGCCGTAAACGATGCGCACTAGGTATGAGAGGCTCTGACGCCGATCGTGCCGCAGGGAAACTGATAAGTGCGCCGCCTGGGGAGTACGGCCGCAAGGCTAAAACTCAAAGGAATTGACGGGGGCTCACACAAGCGGTGGAGCATGTGGCTTAATTCGAAGCAACGCGAAGAACCTTATCCTGGATTGAACTACGGCGGATTAGTGGTGTGAAAGCATCATGACGCAGTTTACTGTGGAACGTCGATAGGTGCTGCATGGCTGTCGTCAGCTCGTGCTGTGAAGTGTCGGGTTAAGTCCCTTAACGAGCGAAACCCCTATCGTTAGTTGCCAGCGGGTAATGCCGGGGACTCTAGCGAGACTGCCGGTGTTAAACCGGAGGAAGGTGGGGATGACGTC
>CAZSOH010000122.1:0-3458 GCA_964608535.1 uncultured Candidatus Peribacteria bacterium | reverse complement strand
GGGGGGGGGGGGGGGGGGAAAATAACAAAAACTTTACGATGGAGGAGTATAACGGAGATAAAATCGTAGGGCAAGGGAAGGGGAGCAGTAAACAAAATGCGGAACAGAAGGCCGCGGAGGATGCCCTGAAGCGTCTTAAATGGTAGTTTTTCATTTTGCCGCGTGTGGTAACGCGGTAGGGGTCGCACATGTGCATCCCCTACGTTTTTTGATAAAAAAACGCAAAACGAAAGGGCCGGGTTCCTAGGACCGGCCCTGAAAGGGGTGAAGGGTTGGCTCATTTGCGCGCGTGCGCGTGCGGCCAGACGCCTATCAAAGGGGTTGCGCATCCACCACATGGGGATCATCCTTGGCGGCGGCCAGAAGGCCTTCTGCAAGATGTTCGCAGCCTGGGTGGTAGGCTACCGTGACTTTGTTTTCTTCTCGTTCTACGCTGGCGATGATGCCGGCGCCTATCAGGGTGGCCATATGGCTTGAGCGCCTTTCAGCGCTGTCACTGTCGATGAATCCGAGTCGTACCGACATCACTATCTCCTGTATCTGTTGTGCGTGAAGAATCACACAGTTGTTGAACAAAGTCCGCTCAATTATAAGCATTCTCGACTTCCTGTCAAACACTTTTAAAAACCTTGGCTCATTTTCAGGGGTAAGTTGGCAGTTTTTTAGTTCGATTATTTGGGGATAATCCGCACTTGCCGCTGGTCGCCTTCACCCACACTATCTGTCGTGACTAGATCTTTGAATTTGTCGCTGCTAGCCAGATGAAGATGGATTTTGCGGCGGAAGTAGGCGTTCATTGGCGGAAGCTTCACTTCTTTCTGGTTGGCGGAAGCAAAATCTGCCTTCCGTTCAGCGAGTTTCAGCACACTTTCTTCCTGTCTTTTTTTGTAACCGTCCACATCCACAATTACCTGGGTTTTGCTCTCAACTCCCTGTTTCCAAAGTAAGCATTTCAGCAAATGCTGAACGGCCGCGATGGTTTCTCCGTGCCATCCGATTAAAAGACTTGTATTATCGGTTTCAATTTCTGCGTAAAAAGCATTTTCTGCCTCCTTAGTAATTTTGACCCCGGTAAATGAGATGCCAAGCACGCTCAGAAGTTTTTCCAGGGTTTCTTTAATGAGTAGTTCCATTTTCATTAATTATCAATATAACCATACACGATGTGTGTTGGTTTTTAAACTCTAAGTTAGTTTTTGGAGTAATTGACAACCAGCTGCTGCCCTATTGCAAACAGAGTGGAAGTTCCCCAATAAAAACCAACAGCGGCCGGCAGGCTGGCTGAAAAAATAGCGATCATGACCGGCATCATGAATTTCATCATGTTATTCATCATTGGGGCAGCGGCTGAACCACCCGGTGTTTTTTTCGTTTTAGCCAGACTTAAATTGATTTGCACAAACTGTAAGCCTCCCACAATGAGCGGGAGAATGATGGTGTTTACTTTGGTTAAATCAAGCCCCAAAAAGATTGTGTTCACCATTGATAAATCAAAATCTTTCAGGGGAGCATAGAAGAGATTGATGTTGGCCACATTGAGTCCGTCCCGTACGACGTAGAATAAGGCGATCAGAACGGGGAACTGGATCAGCATAGGGAGGCAGCTTCCCATAGGGCTGACTTTATGTTTTTTCCAGATGGCCATGGTTTCCTGCGCTAATCGCTGTGGGTCGTCTTTGTATTTCTGCTTCAGGGCATCCAGTTGAGGCTGTACTTTTTGAAGCTGTTTTTGCGATTTAAGCGCTTTCTGGTTTGGTCCGAGCAGGATTAGCTTAATGATAACGGTGAGCAGGATAATGGCCCATCCTAAATTATGCCCGGGAAGTTTTGAGACAAGGAAGAACAGAGTATTGAAGATTGGTTTGTAGAGTAAAATAATCCATCCCTGCTTGATCAGCGAAGGTTTTACGATCTCAAATTCACGCGAGTATTTTTTGGTTGTATCGTCCAGAACTGTTTGGTAGCTTACCCGGTATTTTCCGACATCATTGAATAGCTGATAATTCCACAGTCCGAAATTCACCTGAGTGCTTTCATCAGGGCTTATTTTCAGACCTTTTGTCTGGTCGCATTTGCTGCTGTCTTCTAAAACGGCTTCTTTTTTGACCCATTCGCCGTTCTGGTATTGCTCAACGAGCAGTGGATTTTCAGGACAGTTGTTTTCGATGGTGATCTCTTTGCCACTCTGGTTTTTGATGTTCAGAGTGACTACTTTTCCCACTGAAAACTTTGATTTTGAGCTGATCAGAATATCATCTTCAGGGTTATTGTTCTGACTTCTTTTCTGTCCAAAAAGCTGAAATATAATCAGAAACACAAGGAAGAAAAATAGGAATCTTAGGAGTTTGCTCTTCATACTACTTGTTGGTATTAAAAAAAGTATTGATGTCCTGCTCCAGATCTCCGAATTCCGGCTTGCGGTCCAGTATAGAATTTCTGACTATAATCAGGGCGCTGAGGTGCTGTTTTGCCTTCGGTAAGTTCAGACGGATGGCGTCGTAGATCTGCCGCCGCAACTGATTCCTTTTAACAGCGCTTTTGTAAACTTTTTTACTCACACTGACGGCAAATCTGGAAGGTCCGTCTTTTTGCTTTTCAAACTTAAAGATCAGGTGCTTAGTTTTGTAAAGGCTTCCTTTTGTGAATAATTTTTCAATTACCCCCTTATTTCCAATACGATTGAGTTTACTCAACATAAAAATCAGACACTGAGCTTTTGTCTTCCTTTGCTCCGTCGGCGGTTGATTACTTTCTTACCTCCCTTTGTGGACATTCTTGCCTGAAAGCCATGTCGTTTATGCATTTTTCGCTGATTTTTTTTGCTAAGCATCGTTTAGTTCGTTAAAAAGGCTTAGCTAGTTTATGGCTCAATGCTAAAAATGTCAAATCGTAATCTTAAGTTATTATAACTTAATTTTAACCCTATTTGATGTAGTCTTCGATAAAACTCTTCACTTTTTTGAGCTTTTTGATGACTTTATCGTCATCTCCGGCGGACAGTTCTGAGGGCCTGACCCGTACACTGATTGCTCCGTCAAACTCATTGTCTTTCAATTTCTTAAGGAAGCTTTCCAGAGGGAGGATTCCTTCGTTTGGCAGTGAGTATTCTTTCCGTCTGTGCACATTGGAAAGGTGGACATGCACGATGAGTTTTTTCATGTATTCATAAAAGCGGATCAGATCCTGTTTTTTGGAGGCGGTCATTGAGCAGTCCAAAGCAACCATTCCGAATTTTTTCAAGTCTGACATATCGTTTAAAGCCCGCTCCGGCAGGAACCCTAAAAAGGTCTTTCCTCCGGTGTTGGCCAGGGCGATATCAATCCCTTTCTTTTTGCGGAGCTGAGGCACTTCTTTTTTCAGCCATCGGGTGAAATTAAAATCAGTCAGTTTGGGTGGAGTAATAACCACAACCGGACATTTTAAATATACCGCCATTTCGATCACATGTTCTACACTTT
>CAZSOH010000121.1:0-3463 GCA_964608535.1 uncultured Candidatus Peribacteria bacterium | reverse complement strand
ATTGTCAGTGGCAGCACTGATTCCGGCCTTTTTCTGGGCTCTTCTGTTGAGCCTGCTACCGGCGGTGGAGAAGGTGAAGGAGAGGGTGAAGGAGAGGGTGAAGGAGAAGCTATGGTTAAAGACTGTGATACTGATATGGAAGGATGCTTCCTGGCGAATCTGAGCGACTGTTCAGCCGCTAAAGTGAAGGAGGCTGATGCCGCTTATGAATATACTTTAGAAATCACTAAAGCTGACGGCACCGACTGTGTGGTTAAATACACTGCCGATAAACATCCTAATATTCTTTTTGCCGGCGCTGATATGGAATGTAAGATCGCCCAGGGCGCTTACACCAAAACCAGCGAGTACCGGTCTGCTTTTGATTCAAACAATTGTACCGGTGACCTGCAGGCAGGATATACAGCTACCAGCCTGACCGACACCACTCCTCCTGAAGATGTAACTAATCTTCTGCTGAGCTTTAAAGAAGCGCTGGAGAAATATACCGTTATGCTGAACTGGACGGCCAGTTTAAATACTGCTAAGGATTTGGCTGACCAGCTTCTTTATCAGAGCGCTGACCGCGGTACGACTTACGATGACGGTAAATCACTTGGTGATACTGCCACCAGCACTGAAGTTGCCGATCTGGATGGCGGAAAGGAATACACCTTTAAAATCACCACCAAAGACGTAGCCGGCAATGAAAGTACTGGTGTGGTTAAGTCTATTCGATTGCCACAGACCGGTATGGGCATTGGTTTGGCCCTGCTCGGAAGTCTTTACGGCGCCCATCGGGTACTCCGACGCAAAGAAGAGGATGAGCTCTAGTCAGAATTGATGACAGACTTTTAGTCAAAAACCCCTTTCCGTACCGGTTGGGGGTTTTTGGTTGATTGACTTTGATTAAGGCCTGGGAATACCTAAAAGATCACATAACTGGATAGGATGGCCTATTTTGGCAATCTGTGTTCGTGTTTTCTGAATTTTTTCCCTAACAAATCTGTCCTGAAGCCCCATCAGCCTTTCAAGCACTGCGTCTCCCTGGCTAAGATTACGGTTTACTTCCTGCGTTGATCCGAACCGGGTCAAAAGATCCGCGATCGTATGATCGGTAGTTTGTCCGTATTCGGAGTAAACATAGGCGGCGGCTTCTGAAGTGTGCGCCTTTTGTTCAGTGTTCACGTTAATTCCAGTGGCAACGCCTCCATCACTCTTGGGGTTATCACCCCATACGGCAACTTCCTCGCTGGTTTCTTCTTTAGATATTGCCAGTCTTCTGGCTAAATCCACGTTCGGCTTTCTCTCGCTCTCATTTAGGGTGACCACCTCAAAGGGCACCCTCAGGGCGCCGCTTGTTACCAAAGCCCTGTCCGAGTAATCGGTTAAGTGCGGCATGACTAATTTGATGGCTTCAAAGTAGGGCTTAAGATATTCCAAATCAGGTCCAAAACTAACCTCGTCACCCTCTCCTCCAAATCTGAGTGGGGCCTGTTTTTGCCCGAACATCTTGCTGACAAATTGCTCCAGATCAAATCTTTTGAGGCGCTGGATGGTTTTATGGTGGGGCGCATCGGTTAGTATCACAATTCTGATCCTGTTTTTGGTGATTTGTTCAAACACCTCTTTTATCCCGGGATATAACTGGAAGGATTCCGCCCTGAATTTGTCATATTCTTTTTTTGCCGCCATCGCTAAGTTGGCAACAATATGGCTTTGCATGATTGCTCTTGCCCTTCTGGTCATGTTTACGTCCGGAGACATGATCGTCTCCGCCTCGCTGGAAGCATAGCTTTGAATGACATCCATACTTTCAACCAAATTTGAGTAATCAAGGGTTTTGGCTGCCATATAAACTCGCCTCATAGATTCAGCAATATCATCGTATGAAAGACCTGTGATCACGCAAAGCCTGGCTGCCATCTGGTGCATACATTTCGCGTGCATCCCGACCCAGTCCCACAAATTGTTGTCGGCGTCAGTGACCAGGTATTTAATTTTATCGGCATTTTTAAGAGGCCTAAGGGTTTCGGGCTCCTGACCTTCTGTTTCTGTTGGAGGATTAATTTTATTATGACCCATGAGATCGCATTAACAGATAAAAGGAAAAGATAATAGGCTAATAGTTGACATGTTGTCAATAATCGACTACATTCATATCCTCTTTCCCCTCCCGGCAACCCTATGCCGGAATTTACAAAAAAACAGTGGTTCGTCGTTCACATCTGCCTGGCGGGGCTGGTGGTTTTGTCCCTATTTCAGATAGCGGCTGTGAACCAGCCTTTGCTTTTGAGCGCGCTGAATGTAGGACAGGGAGACGCGATTTTTATTCAGACACCGGAACATCATAATATTCTGGTTGATGCCGGGGAAGGCGGCCAGGTGGTTGATGAGCTGGGTAAACAACTTGGTTTTTTTGATAAAACGATTGATCTGTTTATTCTGACCCACCCGCATCGGGATCATTACGGTGGTTTTTTGGAGGCGCTTCAGAAATATGAGGTTAAAAATATCGCGCTGACAGGAGTTTCCTCGCATGACGCGGCTTATGCGGATCTGATCAGACGAGTCAAAGAGATGGGGATTCCCGTTGTCTTCCCGGATAACAGCCGGGATATTCACATCGGGCCCAATCTTTATCTTGATGTGCTCTATCCTTTTGCCGGACAAAGTCTGGTCGGCCAGGAGGTGCGAAATAAAAATAATACTTCTGTTGTAATGCGACTGTTAAAACGGACGCCTGAGAGGATGGCATCTTTGGCGATACTGACCGGAGATGCTGAGGTAGAGGAAGAAAGGGAGTTGCTTTTGTCCGGGCAGGATTTGTCAGCCACCCTGCTGAAAGCCGGCCATCACGGCAGCCGGACCGCTACGTCTGATTCTTTTTTGAGCGCTGTACATCCAAAGACAGTGGTTATTTCGGCCGGCAAAGACAATTCGTTCGGCCATCCTCACCCGGAAACGATGGAAAAACTGAGAGGATTAGAGGTGCGGCAGACGATGGAGGAGGGTAGTATTGTGTGGTTGTGGTTGTAGGGGCCGCAGATCTGCGGCCCCTACAACCATTCCCCAATCACAATATGTAATTTATTATGTTAAAATAGATGTAAATTAATTATAAAATCATGCAAGTCATCTTATTGGCGGCCGGGCAAAGTACGCGCCTCGCGCCCATCGAAGATAAGAATTTACTGCAGTTTGGCGACAAAACGCTTATTGAGCATCGTGTTGCCGCGCTTAAAAAAGCAAAAATCAGAGATATTGTGGTGGTGGGCGGCGCCCACAATCTGGACCGGTTGAAGCCGGCGCTGAGAAAATATAAGGATGTGGTGGTGACCGAACAGAAAAAACTGGAAGACGGGATGGCGGGAGGTGTTTTGGCGGGGGCTGAGCGGGTGCGGCAGAAAAATATTATGGTGCTCAGCACCAATGATGTGTTTGAGGATGTGCTGTTCGAAAAAGTGCTGGCAGCCGCTAAAAC
>CAZSOH010000120.1:0-3464 GCA_964608535.1 uncultured Candidatus Peribacteria bacterium | reverse complement strand
GCCTGTGAGGGCGGCCAGGGCGGCTTTTTGGGCAATGGAACAGGGATTACTGGTGGAATGGCTCTGCAAATTTCCCATCGCACTGATGACATCGGCCGGCCCGGCAATATAACCGACCCGCCAGCCGGTCATGGAATAGGTTTTGGACGCCGCGTTCACTGTAAATACCCAGTCTTTCACTTCCGGGATTGAGCCGGCTGAAAACATTTTTTTGCCGTCATATAAAAAGTATTCGTAAACCTCATCGGAGATGAGATAGAACTGGTGTTCGAGGGCGAGCTTGGCAATGGTTTCTATTTCTTCTTTTTCAATCATCATACCAGTCGGGTTGCCGGGGCTGTTGAGGATCAGACATTTGGTTTTTGGTGTGATGGCAGACCGGACCATTTCGGCAGTGAGTTTAAAATGGTTGGCACGGGTATCAACAAAAACGGACTTTCCTTCGCACACGGCCACCATATCGGCATAACTGACCCAGTAGGGCGAAGGGATGATCACTTCGTCACCGGGATCAAGAATGGCCATAAAACAATTATAAAGCGCCTGCTTGCCGCCATTGGTGATGATGACATTCCGGGTTTCACATTCGATATTATTATCACGTTTGAGCTTGCTGCAAACGGCCTCCTTCAGTTCAACGATACCTGTGGCAGCCGTGTATTTGGTAAAGCCCTCATCCAGCGCTTTTTTTGCGGCTTCTTTGATGTGATCCGGCGTGTCAAAATCCGGCTCACCCGTACCGAATTTCAGCAAATCCACCCCCTGTTTCTGGAACTCAATGGCCCTGGCGTTGATGGCCAGAGTGGCGGATGGTTTGATGGTTTGGATTCGTTTGGATAACAATTGTGAATTAAGAATTATGAATTAAGAATTACCCTAAACTTCTTCTTAGCGCAGCCGCTTCTTCCATTTCGGAAGAAAAGTCCTGTTTTTCTTTGTGGCGCAGATAGATGGAAGACACAAGATTGCGATAAATATAATGCTTAGTTTTAAGAGGGCCGAGTTCAACACCTAAATAATTTTCAACTTCCTGGACGTCCTGTTTGACCTCCCTGAAAACAGGATAGGTTCTGGCCAGCTCATTCAAATTTTCTTTATTGAGGTACTTGCCGGCATGAATGAAATCGGCACGTAAATTCATGTAATGTTTTTCAATGGTTTTGATCTTCCCTTCTTTTACCGCATCCCGGAGTCCGCGACCCATACCGATGAATTCCGGCGGCACGCCGATAGAGTAAAGTGAGCCAGTAAACTTGATGGCGCGCGGCAGACTGACCTTGCCAATGCCCCGGGAATAACCGAACAGGCCGATATGAAGCATTCTTTCCCGTCTGCCGGGTATTTGGGCGGCTACCTGGTTGATGATTTTGGCTGCCTTTTCGACAGTGGACTTATAATATTTTCCAAAGGTTTCATTGACCCAATGAATATCCTTTATTTCCTTTTCTGTGAGAGGGGTAAAGGTAAGTTTGGGCAAGGTTTCTTCGATGTACCGGATCGCCTTTTTGACATCCGGGAGCGGATAATCGTATCTGAAGCCGGACTGAATAGTGATGGTCCGGATGCCGCTGTATTCCTGAATGGTTTCTTTAATGGTCGAAGGATTCACCCCGCCCCTGAAGGGCAGGCAGCCTGGTCCGATGATCGGATAAATTCCGATTTTATGTTTTTCCCCGACTTCATAAAACTTCTGAAGCGCGATTTTACAGGAAAGCACTGCCGGGATTAAGCCCGCGTTCAGGGCCGGGTCGGAACGGGCGATGAAAGGCCTTAAATATTCCGGCTTTTTCCCGAATTCCGCCTTGCAGCCCTCAACATATCCGTTCAGGATCTTATCCGCGGCGGTTAAATATTCGATTCCTTCTATCAGCGGAATGACATTGAACCCATGACGGGTTTTCCGCTTGGTGTTAAAAGCTTTCTTTTTAAATTCCTCAACCTGATGAAAGGTTTTTTTAACGTTGATGAGCTGGCGGGCATTTTTGGTCATTGGCAGGATCGCTTCGAAAACCGGCGGAGCATGCATACCGACTTCCTGAGCTACATCATCTGCTGTTAAGATGGCCATATAAGCCCGAGCAAGCCTGAATCCGCTTTCTTCATCTGTATTCGGGATGCGGAAAGTGAGGAATATGTCTTTACCGAGTTTGTTTTTTTTGAAGAAATCGTGATACCGCTGGAAGAGTTTTTCGACTACCGCTTCATCAACAAATTTCCCTTCCCAGTCCCACATATATTCCGTGCATTTAAGCTCGTGGAACATCCGGTAGCATTCTTCAACTTCGTCAAGGGAGTTGATGAATTTTTTCTGATTCCAATAAGAAGCACTTGCATTGTCGGGATGCTGAGTGGCCATCGTGGCGGGTATTTTTCGCATAGTTTTTGATTGGGTTAGGGCTTCTCTATTTTAGAACAACCTTTTTTAAGGTACAATCATTTTCGGTAAATACAGATAAAAAAATGGTTCTGCAAGAGTACATCCTGGTTTTTCTGATCACTTCGTTTGCCGGTATGTACGGGCTTATTTTTGGAGGCGGGAGTTTTCTGACGCTCCCCACGCTTTTTCTGCTGGGAGTTGACCCGAAAGTTGCCATTGCCACCAACCATCTGGGCGGCATTGGGCAAACTATGACCGGAAGCTGGATTTTCCTGAAAAATCATAAAATCTACCGCGATATCTTTACATGGGTAGCTCCCGCTTTTTTATCGGGTACGCTGATCGGTGTCTTTGTACTGATCCAGATTGACGGGGAGCTGATCAAAAAAGTGGTGTCTGTCATGATTATCTTTTTTGCCTTTTTGACTCTTTTCAAAAATCCGGAAAAACTGCCTCTCAACGAGGTGCGTAAAGAGAAAAAGTTACTTGGCCTGCTTCTCGCTTTCCTTTTGGGAATCTATACCATGGTTATCACTGCATCGACAGGAACTATTCTGACATTTGTACTGATGTATTTGTTCGGGCTAAAGTTTAAGCGGGCTGTTTCGAACCGACAGCCCATTGTATTAATTGGAATTCTGCCAGCTGTTTTTCTGCTTTGGCTCAATGGACTGATTGACCCTCTGCTCGCCATTCCGCTTTTTGCGGGCCGCGCTTTTGGGGCTTTTATCGGCGCCAATTTGGTATTAAAAACCCGCTCACATTATTTGAGGATTATGTTCAGTGTTGTTATCATTCTACTCGCTTTAAAAACGTTACTGATTTAAACCATGTGGATACGGCGAAAAGTACAGAAAGGCACCGGCACCGGACGGAAAATCGGCTTCCCGACCCTCAATTTTAATGTGGGAGGTTTTGGTAAACAACATACGGAGGGAGTTTATCACGCGGAAGTAAAAATAGGCGGAAGCATTTACAAAGCCTTCCTGTATTTTGGTTCACGGCTTGCCCACCCCGGAAGGGTGCTTGAGGTGTTTGTTGCCGGATTCAGCAAAAGGATTTACGGCCAGTTTGTGACTTTCCGGGT
>CAZSOH010000119.1:0-3466 GCA_964608535.1 uncultured Candidatus Peribacteria bacterium | reverse complement strand
ATCTTGTACATGATAAAAAAATACCGGCAGATCTGAAGAAATAAAAAAACCAGAAAACACCCATTTTACATAACTAACCCATATTAAAATGAACAGACTTAAAAAAATCGGGCTTCTGATGATCCTAACTTCTATCTTTACCTTATCCGGCTGCACGGGCGCCGGAAGCGGGTCGGGAACCGCCCTAAAAGACCTTTCTGATTCAGGGCTGATCAGCGCTGTCAGCGGCACTGCCTATGATTGGGGAGATATCAACATCAAAGGAGGGGAAATGAAACACAGCTTCACTTTAAAAAACGAGGGAAGTGAAGATCTGATCCTCAAAAGCGCCGTGACCTCATGCATGTGCACAAAGGCCCGCTACCGGCTTCCTGATAATAAAATCTCCCCTTCTTTCGGAATGCACAACAACACCCATTCCTGGTCGGCGCCCATCAAGCCCGGCGAGACCTTTGACATGGAAGTGACCTTTGATCCTATGGCCCACGGACCCACAGCGACCGGACCGATACAGCGTTCCATAAAACTGGAAACCAGTTCTAAAAAAAATCCCATTTTCGAACTGGAAGTGAGTGGGAACGTCCTTTCGGAAAAAGATTTTAAAGAAAAAAACAAATAGATTTTAATCATTTATTTCAATTCAATATGTTCAAACGAAAACACTTAATCATCTTTATCGCCGGAATAACCGCCCTGTCCTTGGCCGGATGCGGCCGTAAACAGGTTAAAACAGCAGACAGACAGTCAACCGAAAACCGGCAAAAAGCCGTGTTTATGTTCCAGGAAACAGAGTATGATTTTGGAGTGGTTAAACAAAGCGGCGGAATAGTGAAACATGATTTCAATTTCACTTACAACGGAGAAGATCCTATCAAAGTTACTGGAACCCCGGCCAGCTGTGCCTGCACCAGCGGAAAAATTTCAAAAACTGAGTTTAAAAAAGGTGACACAGGAATCCTGACCGTTGAATTTGATCCCAATCTTCACGAAGAACCCGAAGGGAAATTTTATAAAACGGTATCTATTCTTACCGAACCCAAACCTGAAATTATTCCGGAAGTCAAAATTTGGGTTTCAATAGACTTAGACCTTGGAGTGGAAGCCTACAAACTGAAAAGTCATGACAAAGAAGATGAACATCATGATGAAGCAATAGAATATAATGGTCAAAAGATCCATCTGATTGAACCGGAAGAACTAAAGGAAGATTTGAAGAATAAGGATTTCTTCTTATTAGATGTCCACATACCGGAGCAGACACACATTGCGGAGACCGATGCCGTTATTGATTACCGGAAGATCAAAGAAAATACTGATAAACTCCCAACTGACAAATCGACAAAAATTGTCGTTTACTGCCGTAGCGGAAACATGAGCCGCTCCGCGGCACAGGATCTTATAGATATGGGATATAAAAATGTATATGATTTAGAAGGTGGCATTAAAGCCTTCAACGCTTTATAAATTAATTTTACAACGATGGACCAAACAGCTTACGGATACAGTAAATTAGTCGGTTACGACTTTGAAACAGCCAAGCAAAAAGTAACCGAAGCCCTCAAAGAAAAAGGATTTGGCGTACTGACCACCATTGATGTTCAGGCTAAAATGAAGGAAAAACTCAATGTGGATATGGAACCTTACATAATACTGGGGGCCTGCAATCCCCCTTCCGCTTATAAAGTGCTTCAGGCGGAAACAGAAATCGGGCTTCTTTTGCCATGCAATGTCATTATATATAAAAAGAATGGTGAAGTACGCGTATCCGCTATCCGGCCTGCCCAGGCAATGAGCATGATCGACAAACCTGAACTCAAACCCCTGGCAGATGACGTGGAGCAAAAACTTAAATCAGTCATTGAAAATATATAACTGAAAACACTTTGTGTTTTTTTAAAAAAATACCAATTCAGAATATAAAAAATGACAATTGTTATAAAATTGGTAAAATAGTAATAAAATTAACAAATATTAACCTATAATTAATTTATCTTATGAAAAAGAAAGACAATCTTCAAAGGGTGATCCTTTTCGCCTCAGTCATCGTACTGGTCGGCCTGCTTTTTAACGGTTACGCCTTATTGAAAGGCGGCTCCCAGTCAGCAGACGACAGTGATCTGCAGACAGAAATTGAAAAAGGCATTGAGGCCTACGTAAAAAAACAGCAGGATGAATACGCCAAAGCTCAGCAGGCAGCCAACCAGCCGGTAAACGTTGAAGGTGATTTTACTGATGACGACGCTGTTCTTGGGGATAAAAATGCCCCTGTCACCCTCATCGAATTTTCTGATTATGAATGCCCTTTCTGCAAACGGCATTTCAACAATACATACCAGGAATTGAAAAAGAAATACATCGACACCGGCAAAGTAAAATTGGTCTTCCGGGATTTTCCCCTGAGTTTTCATGAGCCTGCGGCCACCCACGAAGCAATGGCAGCCGAATGTGTCCGTGACCAAAAGGGTGACAGCGCCTACTTCACTTTTCATGACCTTGTATTCGAAAATACAGGATCTAACGGACAGGGAATTGAAGAATCAAAGTTGGTGGAACTGGCAAAACAGGCGGGAGCGAACGGATCAAAATTCACGAAATGCTTAAGCGAAGAAAAATTCAAAGACGAAGTGAAAAAAGACATGGCTGACGGACAAAAAGCGGGCGTTTCAGGGACTCCTGCCTTCCTCATAAACGGCCGGCGTGTTTCGGGAGCACAACCCTTCAGCGCTTTTGAGAGCATCATCGAAGAAGAGCTAGCCAAGTAAAAACACCATGAAAACCGTCAAGCTCAAGATCACCGGGATGACCTGCGCTTCCTGTGTCCTCCACATTGAAACCGACCTGAAAAAATTAACAGGCGTGAAAGAAGCAGTGGTCAATCTTCCCCTAAAAAGCGGTTCAGTAACCTTTGACCCCGAAAAAGTATCCGAAAAAGACCTGACCGACGCTGTTAAAAAAGCGGGATACAAAGCAGTCATCGTAAAAGAAGAAGGCAGTGGGCACAACGCCGGAGACCATGCGGGCCACGCCCAGATGGAAGACAACGCCCATATCAAAGACCGTTTCCGGAAATTGCTCACCTCGGCGATCCTGAGCGCCATTATCCTGCTTTTAGGATTTATATGGAAAATAGAACAGGGAATGCTTGTAATGATGATCCTCTCACTGGTCATCATCCTGTACAGCGGACGAAGTTTCTTTCTGAAAGGCATTCCCGACCTCTTTAAAGGCCGGCCGGCCATGGATACCCTGGTTGCCCTTGGCGTGGGCGCAGCCTTCCTGTACTCCTCCTATTTAATGCTCTTCACTGAAGTTCACGAAGAGTACTTTATGGACGTGGCCATCATCACCACTTTTATTCTGCTCGGCCGTTATCTGGAAGCCAAAGCCAAAGGAAAAGCCAGTACTGCCATCCGTAAACTGCTGGAGCTTTCGGCCAAAGTGGCTCACCGGATTGGTAAGAAAGGAG
>CAZSOH010000118.1:0-3598 GCA_964608535.1 uncultured Candidatus Peribacteria bacterium | reverse complement strand
ATAAACAATGAAATCAAACCAATTTAAAAAAGAACTGGGTTTATGGTCAGCAACCTTCATGGGCGTAGGCGCCCTGATCGGGGGAGGTATATTTGTTTTATCAGGGAGAATGGTTAATTTACTGGGGGCACAGGCAATCTATGTTTACATCATCGCGCTTATAGCAGTCGTATTCACCGCCCTGTCCTACGCAGAACTGGCGACAACCTACCTGAAAGAAGGAGGAGGCTATACTTATGTAAAAGAACTGATTGGAGGCCTGCCGGCCTTCTTAACCGGCTGGTCAATCGTCTCCGGCAGTATCGTTGCCTGCGCTCTGTACGCATTGGGTTTTGGAGAGTATTTTGTAAGCTTATTCCCCTACCGGCTCGCAGGCCTGGACGACATACCCTACATCGCGATCTTTATCAGTATCGTTCTGATCGGCCTCAATATCAGGAGTGTAAAGAAAACAGTTACTGCCGAAAGCACAATCACTCTCTTAAAAATACTGATCCTGCTTCTGATCATTATCGTCGCCGTCCCGAAAATCAATCCCCACCTTCTCTCCGCCATTCCGTTCGAAGGAGGCGCTTTCCCGATTCTGAGATCAGTTTCACTGATTTACATTTCATTCTTTGGATTCGAAGTCATCGCCTCAGCCAACGAAGAAATAAAAGAGCCGGAAAAACGGATTCCCAGAGCGATACTGCTCAGTCTTCTTATCGCCACTTTAATCTACCTTCTGATCATAGGAGTGCTCGCGGGAACATTCCATTCCCATTCAGAAATAAAAGACAGCATGCTATTGGTTGAATTAGTAAAAAACCTATTCGGACAAAAGGGTATTTATCTGATTATCTTCGCTGGTCTGATGTCAACGCTCTCAGCCTTTAACGCGACCATTCTGGCCGCTTCACGTCAGGTTTACGCAATGGGCCGGGATCACTTTCTGCCCGAATTCTTGGCTAGGATCCATCCCCGCTTCAGGACACCGCACTTTGCCTTGATACTTATCCTGCTGACCGTTGTAATACTGTCGGCCACACATGAAATAGGAGATGTGGCAAAAATATCATCTTTTTCCTTTCTGTTTGCTCTCACCCTGGTCAACCTGGCCTTGATCGTGGGAAGAATACGGTTTCCGGAAGAGAACAGACCTTTCAGGCTGCCTTTCGGTATCACGATTCCGGCTATAGGAATGATCCTCAATATCGGAATCATCGTTTTTATGGAAAAAAACTATATCATCAGCGGGTTCACCTGGATCCTGATTGGGGTTTTTGTCTACTTGTTCACTCAGAAAATACAGAAAAAACTCAGTTTTGCGATTGTGATGAATTTACAGCGAATCAAAAACAAACTTCTGCGGCGGAACAAACAGGTCTAGTAATAACAAGCTCTCACAAACGGATTATCCCACGAGCAGTCTTTTGATGCGTGCAATACTAATTTGGATTAAACCTTCAGGCGCTGCTTTCTGAGCACTGATAACTGACTTCCCTTCAGGAGTAATGCGGTAAATCCTGATTTTATTAAGGCGCTGATCCCGCAAAGCACGCCTCTTATTATCATTACTTCTATCAATGGCTTCCCGTGAAGATTCAACTCTGAACTCCAGCAGCCCCATTTCAAAAAGCTCATCAAATGAAGCAGTGAGATCCAGGGCGTTTCCACACCCGTTTACAAAATCAGACACAGTACAGATGTCATGATCAAGAGCGAAACGAAGGATATGCTCATGAATCTGTCTCAGCCTTATATTTTTCAGGCTTTCAGCCGGAACAGCAACCGAGCGATAAGCGCTGCCATCCCTGGATAAAAAATCTTCTCCGGCCTCATTAAGGAGACCTCTCAGCTCTGAAGGAAAATCCACAGAAGGCAAATCAGAGAGGTCCGAAATATTCTGGCGGATTCGGTATAGATAAACCAGTCTCAGCAGCTCCTCAGCTCTGATTTCCGCATTTTCAGCAAAATGAACTCCTGGCCGGTCACAAATACCCAAGCCGAAAAGGGTCTCGATGACACCGGCGCCGGAGCCCCTCAGCTGAGATAAAAGCTGAGCATTTCTATAAGGCAAAAAATGATCGCTGCGAACGATTTTCTCAAGGATCCTGACCGCATCAGGAGCATGATAAAGCCTCTCCAAATATTCAGCCTCTCTCTGTTCAGCGAGATCCAGTCGATTCATAGGGTATGGGCAACAGGAGGAAAGCGTAATACCTTTCATGGATTTCGTCAAGCTAACCTTTAAGCACATCGTCTAAATAGGTCGCCAGAATCCTCCCGCTCGTATTATCCCAGACATAATCCGCATATTTGATATATAAATCCCTCCTCTCATTCCAGATATCAGAAATTTCAGCAGCAACGTTCTTCCCTGTCAGACTGGGTCTTGTACTTGAATGTTTTTTAGTGCGTTCGGCTAAAACCAATGGATCGGCAAAAATAAACACAATAACCCCATTATTCTTCAGGGCTTTCATGTTTTCCGGATTCATCACCACTCCCCCGCCCGTCGCGATCACCAAATTCTTTTGATCTGCAAATTGCTGACAGACCTTTGACTCAATTTTCCGGAAATAATCCCACCCCTTCTGCTTCACAATTTCAGAAATTCTCAAGTGTTCAAGTTTTTCAATCTCACGATCCAGATCCACAAAGGGTCTTTTAAGCAATTTGGCTATATTTTTGCCATGACGCGTCTTTCCGCTGCATCGCATCCCCGTCAGCACCAGATTCCTGTTTCCGGGCTCTACAGGCTTCGAAAGATACATCCGCTCCAGATCTTCCCAGAAAGCGGGGTACGTTTTATCGGTGCAGTCAGGGTTTTCAATCACTATTCCAGGAATTTTAGTACCCATCACCGCAAAACACATCGCCATGCGATGGTCGTTGTACGTTGAGATCGGAATCGGAAGTCGGGAATCGGAAGTCGGGAAATTTCTGATGCCTGATTTCTGATTCCTGATTCCCTCAACAGTAATTGAATCTTCAGTTGTACTTACTGCAACTCCCAATTTCCCCAATTCCTTCTCAAGCGCCGCCAGCCGATCGGTTTCTTTGATGCGCAATGTCGATAAACCGGTGATCGTTGTCGTACCTTTTTGGAATGGAGCAATGCAGGCCAGCGTCATGGCTGAATCAGGCATCGATTCCATGTTGATTTCATCTTTTCCAAGAAATTTAAGCATTCTGGCGTATCTCTCATCACCTTGAATACTTTTTTTACTCAGATTTTCAGATTTTCCATTTTCTGAAGCCAAATTATCATTATGAACAAATTTTTTATCCAAACTTGGGGTCGAAAGGTTCGAAAATCCTACTCTTCCATCATGCAGATAAGCCATCGAAATCCAGTAACTCGCCGCACTTGCATCCCCTTCAACGTGATAGTCACAAGCTTTATATTGCTGTGGCTTCACCTCAAAAGATCGGTAGTTATTATTCTTCACCTTCACCCCAAACGCCTTCATAACTTCAATCGTGGTATCAATATAAGGCTTGCTCACCAACTCCCCTACCACCTCAATCCGGAGCGGCTTCGGGAGTAAAGGACCAAGCATTAAAAGAGCCGAAAAATACTGACTCGACTTATCCCCCCTCATTTTAATGACCC
>CAZSOH010000117.1:0-3616 GCA_964608535.1 uncultured Candidatus Peribacteria bacterium | reverse complement strand
GGACGGCCGTCGCCGGATCACACGGAGTGGGAAACTCTCCGAGTTTCAGGTTAGCCCCCACACCGGCGACACCGCGGACGGCCGTCGCCGGATCACACGGAGTGGGAAACTCTCCGAGTTTCAGGTTAGCCCCCACACCGGCGACACCGCGGACGGCCGTCGCCGGATCACACGGAGTGGGAAACTCTCCGAGTTTCAGGTTAGCGTGCGAACGCTTTGCCGACTGCCGTCTCCACCGCCCGGTGTGCGCCGGTCTCGAGCAGCGCTGATACTTTTACACATTTCCATCGAAACCTACCTTCACCTTCAGAATCAGCTAAATCTCTAGCTCTACAAATTTTGGGATTGAGTGGGTGTTCAGCATCGACTATCACCCTTTCTAATGCCTTACTTTGTTTCATATGATAAATTGAATATTTGGTGATGATATTATTTTAGATATCGGCAAGGGTCAATAAAAAATAAATATCTAACGTCTTCCTGTATAATAACCTCGTATAAAAACACTTATCCAAATAATCGGGGCTTTTTCCTTAAACAGCCTAATCCAAAATAACCGCCTTGCTATTCGCCGAAGATAAGGCTAAAGTCACTTCGCTATTCAATAAATTTACATTATGGGACATTACAATCAAAACAGGCATGGCGGGGGAAGAAAATCAGGAGGATTTGGGGGGAACAGATTTGGAAAAGGCCGGGACAGGGGCGGATCTGGTATGCACCAGGCTGTCTGCTCAGATTGCGGCAAGAACTGCGAAGTTCCCTTTAAACCCTCCGGCGATAAACCAGTTCTTTGCAGTGACTGCTTTGGCGGAGGTAAAGGGAGGGACTTTGGCGGAGGAGGCGGCCGGGACAGGGGCAGAGGCAGAGGGAGAGATTTTGAAGAAAAACGGATGCATCAGGCTGTCTGCGCGGACTGCGGAAACAAGTGCGAAGTTCCCTTTAAACCCTCCGGCGATAAACCAGTTCTTTGCAGTGACTGCTTTGGCGGAGGCAAAGGGAGGGACTTTGGGCCTTCAAAAACGGATCTGCTGGAAGAAAAGTTTGAGGAACTCAACAAAAAACTGGATAAAATCCTCAGAGTTTTAGATATTATTCACCCTAAAAAGGTGCACGTTGTCAGCAAAGAGGAGGCGGCGAATGCCGAATCTGCTGAAGATGAGAAGCCCGCTGAAGAAAAGATGAAGAAAACGGCTAAGAAGAAGTCCTCAACCAAAAAGACTGCAACAAAGAAGGCTGCTGCTAAAAAAACAGCGAAAAAGAAGCCGGCTGCCAAAAAGAAAACCACTAAGAAGAAGGCTTAGCCTATTTGGCCCGTTTTCTTTCAAGTTCCTTAAGGTATTTCTTCCTGAGGCGCACGCTTACCGGTGTGATTTCAACGTACTCATCCGGGCCAATGTACTCAATAGCCCTTTCAAGGGTCATGGGGATAATAGAAATCAGATTCATCGCCTCATCCGACCCGGACGCGCGCACATTAGTGAGCTTTTTATTCTTCAGCGGATTCACCACAATATCCGTTCCCTGATTGTGCTCACCGATCACCATCCCTTCGTACACTTCTGTAGCCGGGCCGACAAAAAGCGGGCCCCGTTCCTGAAGCTTCCAGAGGGAATAAGCCATCGTTGCACCCGTCTCGCCAGAGATCATAGAGCCGACGGTTCGCTTTTCGATCGGCCCCAAATCAGGCTCAAAACGGACAAACGAGTGATAAAGTGTGCCTTCGCCGCTGGTCATCACCAGAAACTGACCCCGGAAGCCCAGCAGTCCGCGCGTCGGCACATCGAGTTCAATCAGCGTATTCCCGTTTTCAGATTTCATGTTGGTCATCTTCCCCTTCCGTTTGCCCAGCGCCTGTATCACAGCGCCGGCAAGCTGGTCGGGCACATTCACCACCACCGCTTCGATAGGTTCATGCCTCTGCCCGTCAATATCCCGCATGATCACTTTCGGCTGTGAAATCTGAAGCTCAAACCCTTCGCGGCGCATGGTTTCAATGAGGACAGCGATGTGCATTTCTCCTCTGCCATAAACCTTCATCCGGTCTCCATCTTCAAAATCAATCTTAAGCCCTACATTGGTTTCCAGCTCTTTTTCAAGGCGTTCCCGGATGTGACGGCCCGTTACCTTCTTTCCCTCCCGTCCGGCAAACGGCGAATCATTCACCATAAATTCAATCGCCAGCGCCGGCTCGTCTACTTTAATGGCAGGCAAAGCCTCCAATCCGGGCTTGGAAGCGATGGTTTCGCCCACATAAATATCCGGAATCCCGGCCACCGCGATGATGTCCCCGGGAGTCGCCTCTTTTACTTCAATGCGATCCATACCCTGAAAGGAAAAAAGCTGAGAAACCTTTCCTTTCCGCTCCTCGCCCGCTGAACTGATGATCACCACCGGGTCATTCACTTTGATCGTTCCTTCATAAACCCGTCCAACAGCCATGCGCCCCAAAAAGTTATCGTAACCCAACGTCGCGGGCTGCATCCGGAAGGGCAAATCGGCGTCCCCTTTCGCGGGCTTTACATGCTCATAAATAAAATCCAGCAGCGGGAGAATATCTTTCTGCTCATCATCCAGTTCGCGAACCGCCACGCCTGTTTTGGCGATGGTGTACATATAGGGAAAATCGAGCTGTTCGTCTGATGCTCCCAGCGTTCCGAATAAGTCGAAGGTAAGATCCACCACTTTATCGGGGCGGGCCATGGGCTTATCGATTTTATTGATCACCACCAGCACTTTATGGCCCAATTCAAGCGACTTCCGGAGAACGAACTTCGTCTGCGGCATGGGGCCTTCGTAAGCATCTACCACCAGCACCACCGCGTCCACGGTGCGAAGCACCCGTTCCACCTCCGATCCGAAATCTGAATGGCCGGGGGTGTCGACGATATTAAGTTTTGCGCCCTTATAGGTGATGGACGCGTTTTTCGCGTATATGGTGATCCCCCGCTCTTTTTCCTGATCATTGCTGTCCATCGCGCGCTCTTCGATGCCTTTGTGGGAATCAAAATGCTCGCTGGCCTTGAGCAGCGCGTCTACCAGCGTGGTTTTTCCATGATCTACATGGGCAACAATGGCGATATTCCGGATATCCATAAATTCTTATTAAAGCCGATCAATCCTAAAGGAAGTGCGGGAAAATCACAACAGATTAATGCGGACAACTTTCCTTTCTTCGCTTTCTTTATTATAATTTCTTTCCCTTCTTTCCTTTTCCCACTTACCCCAGAATGAGGGGGGTGAGTTCATATTAATAGCGAGTTGAGTGAGAAATATACCTTTCACCTCTGAGAGCCGTTAATGCAAACAATTATGGAGAATAAATTTTATCTTTTAATAATGAAACAATATGAAATTGCATTTAGATGCGGTGCGAGATTTCACTGGGTTTTCACTTGAAAACAAAAAAGGTGGCGAAGGTGAAACCGTAAAGATTTTAACGCGCGCACTACTAACTTCTGATGATTCAGAGTTTTATCATTACTCAGAACAGATTTCTAACATATTTTTAGCTAAAAATGGAATTCAAATAGACTTTGTGCACCAGTTTCTAGTCATAATTCATGAAGATTTATCTGCAGATTTATATGTAAATGATTTTGCTGTAGCGATTGAA
>CAZSOH010000116.1:0-3631 GCA_964608535.1 uncultured Candidatus Peribacteria bacterium | reverse complement strand
AGTGCCCTGCCTGTGCACAGGTAAGCCCTAAGCTCGAGGAAGTGGTCAAACGGAACGCTGATAAAGTCCGTATGGAATACCATCATTTTCCATTGCCTTACCATAAATATTCCTTCAAAGCCGCGGAAGCGTCTGAGTGCGCTCATGACCAGGGTAAATTCTGGGAATATTCAACCGCCCTCTTTGTTAATCAGAAAAACCTCACACAGGACAATCTCATGAAACTGGCCACCAACCTTAAACTTGATGAGGATCAGTTTAAGTCATGTCTCGAAAGCGGTGAAAAATCCGGCGACGTCAAGACTGACCTCTATGAAGGCCGGCGCCGAAAGGTCAGCTACACTCCCTCTATCTTTGTAAACGGGAATCTGGTACAGTTTACCTCCGCTGAAGAATTTGAAGCGTACCTAAACAGCCTTTAATTCCCCAAATGAAGACCAACTCTGAAACCCTTCCCATGGCGCCCGAAATACCGGAGCGCTGGAGTACCTGCACTTTTTCAAACGTCCTGCCCAATGATCTTTATGATATTTCTGAGATTCTGACTCATTGTCAGGATCTTGAATACACCCGTCCGGGCGTGCTTTGCCTGATGAATGACTCGGTTGCCCCGGATCTGTCTGATCTTCTGGCGGAAATCACTGAGCGATTTCCTCATGTTGAGATTGTTTTCGATGACAATCTGTTAAAAACCCTGCACCGAAATGTCCGGAGCAGTGTGCAGCATTTACTGAGGGCCGTTGGCCTTGTTACTTAATTTGTCTCATTCCGGAAATAGGTTGCCGACCCTTTTTAAATGTGTAAAAATGATTTTCTTAAATTTTCACTTTCAATTATGCCCTTATCTGAAACCTCTGGTCCTAGCGACCGCCTGCCTGAACGACCGGAAGACAGCCGTTTCCTTCTCGGGATTCCCGATGCTTTTGATTATGAGCAAGCCGCCGGCAGGATTTACAAATACCTGGCTGGCTCCTCAGGAAATGTTATTAATGCTGAACTTGTTTCGGTTGTTAAAAACGCCCTTCATTTAGAAGGTACTATCGGTAACCGCGAAGCGACCGTCGTCATCCTTAATGCTATTGCTGAGGCAAGGGCAATTGCCGGCTTCCCCTCCCCTGAGCTGTTTATCGCCAGCCTTCAGGAGCGAAGGGCGCGGGTCAAAGCCCTTTTTTCAACGGCTGAAGCTGCCCCAAAACCCCAGCGATCTGTTTATGTTGCGCTCGAAGAGTTTAGATCCCTGATTATGCAGGGTGACGGCGCTAAAGAAAGGCTTGAGAAGGTTGTCCGTGAACTTGAACTTGCGTATGACCACTATGGATCTCAGAGTGTACAGGAAACAGATGAAAAAGGAGAAATGGCTGCGATTGTCCATCGCATCCGGGAATGTCTTGAGAGCGAAGTACTTAAGCAGATGGGAATTTCTTCCAAATTAGGGTTTTAGCTTTTCCCAAACCTTGTTTCTTTCTCCCTAAAGCCCAGTTTAATCGGAGTTCCTTTAAAGCCGAAGGATTCGCGGAGCTGGTTTTCGAAGTATCTGAGATAGGAGAAATGAAAATACTTCTTCTTGTTCACAAACATCACAAAGTGCGGGGGGTTCACGTCGACCTGAGTGACATAAAAAACCTTGGGACTGATCTTCTTTGTGCCGCTGGGCTTGTGTTTCTCCAGTAATTTTTCCACTTCGTGGTTCAGCTTAGCGGTTGAGACCCTCTTTTTCCGTTCTTTGGCGATGGCATCCGCCTGCTCAAAGATCTTTACGAGGTTCTTTTTGGTTTTGGCAGACGTAAAAATAACCGGCGCCCAGGACAGGAACGGAAATTTATGCTGGAGATGGCGGATGTATTTTTCACGCCTTTTTTCCTCCTCAACTTCATCTTCATCTTTTATATCCCACTTATTGGCGACCACCACCACTCCTTTATTAGCCTTCAGGATCGTATTCGCGATCTGCTGATCCTGATGGGTCACTTCCTGGCTGCTGTCGATGACCAGCAGAGCAAGGTCGCAGCGTTCAATGGAGGCCAGGGTTCTCAGTACGCTGAAATGTTCGATTCCGGTTCCTACCTTTCCCTTCCGGCGCATGCCTGCCGTATCGATAAAGTTGTAGTCCTTTCCGTCATGCCGAATCAGCGAGTCGATACTGTCACGGGTGGTATGAGGAGTGTCTGAAACGATCAGCTTATCCTGATTGAGCAGTGCGTTGATGATTGAGGATTTTCCCACATTTGTTTTTCCCGTTAAAGCGATGTTCAGGTGAACTTCATCCAACTTTATTTCTTTTTTGTACTCGGGGTCGGACTTTGTCAGGAAGTGCCTGGATTTCAGCTCTTTGATCACTTCATGGGTCAGCCGGTCGATACTGGTGTTGTGCAGCGCGGATATACCCAGGGGCGCTCCGAGACCCAGTTCGTAAACGTAAGCCAGTTCCGCGTCCGTGACCGGGTGGTCACATTTATTGACCACAAGCTGAATCGGTTTTCTGTTTGATTTTGACCTGAGCAGCTGCGCCGCTTTAAAATCAGCCGTTGTCAGCCCCTCTTTGTGATTTACAATAAAAAGGATCAGGTCCGAATCCTCAATGGCAATCTCTGCCTGACGCTGCATATTATCCTCTATACTTTCGTTTTCTTTTTTTTCAAACTCAAGGCCGCCCGTATCGACGATGAAAAAATCCATTTCCGGGTTTTCGACATGAAAGAAAATACGGTCTCTCGTGGTTCCCGCTTCTTCCGTTGTGATGGCTTTCCTGGTTCCGGATAACCGATTAAAGAGCATGGATTTGCCCACATTTGGTTTTCCGACGATGGTGACGATTGGGATCTTCATTCCTAAAAAGTCTTAAGTCTTAAGTTATAAGTCTTAAGCCTGGTTGCTGAGGGCTGACTAGGGTGAGGCTCTTCGTCAGACATTAAGATTAGCTATAAAACTGTTCGCGTGCTTTTCGGGCGCGGTGCATAGAGCGGTTGACAGCGGCCGCGCGGATCATCCTTTTTTTTGGCTTTTTCTTGTGAAACCGTTCCTGTTTAGCCTTATAGATGTTCCGGCTGCGCTGGACCACCTGCTTAAAGCGGTTCATAAGCCGTTCATTGGATTCGCCCTGTTTTTTGGTCGCGTAAATCATAGTCGCTTATCTCCTTTATTGTCGTTAAGTTAGTTAAAGCTCCATTATTTTACAGATGAATCCCAGAAAAGCAAATCTAAATTCAATAAATTGACAAATAATTTCTAATGTGACAGTATGCGATACTTAACCTTTCCCTAACAGTATCTTGCATGAATGAGAAGAAATTGCTTCAGTCAATCACCCCCTTAGCAGAATTTATAGAGAATTGCCAAAAATGCAGAGGCAGATCTGTCGCAACTTCTACTGAGCTCCCGGCTGTAACCAGTACCATTATGGAATTAGCTACAGAACTGGAATCTCTGGTTAACCCTGGGGTTTGTTTAAACGACCACCAAAAACGCCATGTCCTCCTTGCCCTGACTGATGCGGCCCGAACGGAACGCGAGACGGGCGCGAGTCATCTTTCTCTTTTGACGATTGCCGCTTTTATCAACACTATTCGCCATGATTGCTGCACTTGCCTTAACTCTGATTGTTTTTCAAAAAGATTTGAGACCCAGAAAGCTG
>CAZSOH010000115.1:0-3684 GCA_964608535.1 uncultured Candidatus Peribacteria bacterium | reverse complement strand
CTGGCCGGGAAAGTAAAAACCGGTGAAAAATGCGGAGGGGAAGAGAAATTAACGTGTGAAGAGGGCTATCGCTGTGAGCTGGAAAGCGGAGAAGAAGATGCAACGGGGGTTTGTATAGCGGTTGATGCCGAAGAAGCCGCTACAGATTGCCCTTTTGTGCCGGTGCCGCTTGGGTGCCAGCAATATGAGCCCAAAAACGTGAATAAAGACGGGTGTGCCACCAGTTACGTCTGTCTGGATAAACCGGAAGACGAAAAAGAAATAACTTCAGACAACAGCGAAAGCCCGGAAGCTTCAGAAAAAACAGAGGAGCCGTCTGAGTCAAAGAAGGTGGCTGAAGTGTTTAAAATGCATCAGTCATCCATCCTCCCGGAAGGAGCGGATTTGCTGGAAGTGGAAATTGTAGAAAAGCAGGATCTGCTGGCAGCTGTTTATCTGCTGGAAGATAAAAAATATCGCACTGTCTTTGATTATACGCCGTCCGCGGACGAATTCAACTTCACCAAAAAAGCCCAGTACGAAGAAGGGGAGGAAAGGGATTGGGTTCAGATAGAGGGTGATCCGGTCAGCATCACTTCTGCAAAAACGGTGATCAAGATGTCTGACGGGGACACAGTCCAAGTCATCGGCGAAGGCATGAGGTTGTATGAGAATACCCATAAGAATTTTTCAGTCCAATATCCCAAAAACTGGTATTTTCGAAGTTTTGGCTCTGTAGAAAATACGGTCTGGACGGTCGGCTTTGGCGACAAATCACTCGATCATATGTCAGATGCGCTGATTTCTCTGGTTATCCTTGATGAAGCCGCTTCTGATAAAAAAGCTCAGAAAGGAGACCGCTACCTTGTCACAGTCAGCCGTGATGCCGATAGCCATTTCGAGGTTGAAGGTCCTCTGGAGGAAAAAGAGAATATCGACGCTATCGCCGATTCAATCATCCAGAATTAGTCTGGAATGAGACTTGAGACCTGAGACGATTAAGTCTTGCTTGTCACTTCAGAGAGTGTTACTCTGTATCCGCTTTTTTACGTTAACTTATGCGCTTAGCGGACATCGCTAAAGAACTTCGAATTACTACACAAGAGCTCCGGAGGGAGCTTGGAAAGACGAATTTTGGAATCAGCGCCACCGCGCACGAGGTGGATGATATTTTAGCCTCCGGAGTAATCCGCTTCCTGAAGGGGAAGGTAAAACCTACCCTCAAACATAAACGCGTGGCGGTGGTTTTTAAAGATGAAAAAGAGGTCAAACCCAAGCCAAAAAAAAGAGCCGCTCCAGCCAGAGATAAAAAAGCTGAAACAGAAGAGGGCGAATCAAAGGAAAAAATGTCTGAAGGAGGGAAAAGAGAAGATGAAGTAATCAGAAAAGATGAAAAGAGAGGGGTGGTTCCTAAATCCTCTCCTGATATTGAGCCTAAAAAGACCGCGAGGATCTCTGTTAACCGGAGAATTGAACTGGCGCAGAAGGCAGGTGACATCAAGATGGAGCCGCACGAAAAATTACCCCGAACCTTTTACAAAACAAAAGGAAAGCGGAAAAACAAGCAGATAAAAACCGAAGAGCGGGTCTTAACGATGATGAGACACCCTCACACAGGCCCAAAACTCAAAAAAGCGCGTGTCAGCTATGACGCAGGTGAAACCGAAGGGCTGTCCGCGGAGGAATTAGCCATTGAGCGCGAATTAGATAAAGAAAGGTTCAAAGAACAAAAGGTTAAACGGGCTGTCAGTCAGAAGCGTGGTCCTAAGGCTCAGCCGCAGATTAAGCCCAAAGAGGGAGTTGTCGAAATTCCGAGTGTGATCAGTGTAAAGGAATTCTCCGAGAAAGCGGGCCTTCCGGTAGCTGATGTTATTGGGAATTTGCTGAAGAATGGGATCATGGCGACAATCAATCAGAAGATTGATTATGACACGGCCGCCGTGGTAGCCACCGACTTGGGCATTGAAGTAAAAATGAAGGAGAAAGAAGCGACCTCCGAAGAATTATTTGAGGGAGACATTAAATCCCTATTGCACGAAGAGGACAAAACGGTGCTGAAAGTAAGGCCTCCGATAGTGACGGTGATGGGGCACGTTGACCACGGTAAAACCAAGCTGCTGGACGCTATTCGGAATGCGAATGTGGTGGCGGGAGAATCCGGAGGAATCACTCAGCACATCGGCGCTTATCAGGTAGAAAAGAATGATAAACTGATTACTTTTCTCGATACGCCGGGGCATGAAGCGTTTACGAGTATGCGCGCCCGGGGAGCCAAAGTGACCGACATCGCCATTTTAGTAGTAGCGGCAGATGAAGGCGTAAAACCCCAAACCATCGAGGCGCTCAATCATGCCAAAGAGGCCGGGGTGCCGATCATTGTGGCCATCAACAAAATCGACAAGCCCAATGCGAATATCGATAAAGTAAAAGGTGAGTTGGTCGAACATGACCTGCAGTCTGAAGATTGGGGAGGAAAAACCATTATGGTGCCTGTTTCGGCCCACACCGGAGAAGGGATTGATGATTTACTTGAAATGATTCTGTTGGTGGCGGACATGGAGAAACTTGAAGCAAACCCGAATCGTATGGCAGTGGGCACAGTGGTGGAATCTCATCTGGATCCATCCCTTGGCCCTGTCGCGACCATTTTGGTAAATACAGGAACCCTCAGAGTGGGAGATACCGTAGTGGTTGGAACGGTGCTGGGTAAAATCAAGGCAATGCAGGATTACACAGGTGCCGCCTTAAAAGAAGTGCTTCCTTCCGGCGCTGCCCGGATCGCGGGTCTCGATAAAGTACCAAAAGCCGGGGATATTCTTCAGGCCTTCAAAAATGAAAAAATCGCCAAAGCAAGACTCAGTCAGATTATTGAGCTTGAAAGAAAGCAGGCTGAATCTGGAGGTGGGTCTATGGTGGAGCGAATCGTCTCCCAGATCAATACAGGAGACATGAAATATTTAAAACTTGTACTGAAAGCAGACACCAAAGGCTCATTAGAGGCTATTCTGCAGGCACTGAACAAGATTAAAACCGATGACGTGGCAGTTAAAGTTATCCATTACGGAGTGGGAAATATTTCAGACACTGATGTAATCATGGCTTCAGCCAGTCAGGCCCTCCTGCTTGGCTTCCATGTGTCCGCCAACGCTCATGTAAAAAAGCTGGCCGAAAAAGAGCATGTTGACGTAAAGGATTACACCATAATCTATAAACTCACCGAAGATATTAAGGCGATTCTCTCCGGAATGCTGGAGCCGGAAATCAATGTAGTAGAATTAGGCAAGCTCGAAATAAAACAGATTTTCCTCAATAAGAAGAAATGGGTGATCGCCGGCTGTAAAGTAACAGAGGGTAAGGTGGAAAGTGGCGCAATCGCCCGCGTTACCCGCGATGGCGAGACACTCTTTGAATCTAAGCTCGAATCCCTCAAGCACGTTCAGGAAGATGTGAAAGAGCTTGAAAAAGGCTCAGAATGCGGTGTGAAATTTACTACCCTTCAGCCCGTTCAGGAAGGAGATGTGCTGGAAGCATACAAGATTGAGAAAAAAGAAAGAAGCCTGTAACCAGAGGTGATTAGCGTTCAGCTAACAGTTTTTCAGGGTGGATAAGCTTTTATATATTTATGTTTCGAAATATATTCTTTTTTTAGCAAGAAAAACAAACAAAAACTTTTAAGCCATTGTACGATTATAGTTTACCTGTTAA
>CAZSOH010000114.1:0-3685 GCA_964608535.1 uncultured Candidatus Peribacteria bacterium | reverse complement strand
CTTCGTTCGGACCACGTTTTTCGCTATAGCTTCAAAAAAGCCGGGGGGACCCGGCTTTTATAGTATGATATATGACTTATGATATTTGTAGGGGTGTGTTTTGAGTTTAGGTAAGTACGCTACCTTTTTTATCCAGGTATCTTTTGTGTTTAAGTAATAAATAAAGGTTATAGGCTAAAAAAGGAATAAGCAGGTAACTTAACCGGTGTTCCGAGAAGAACACGTATAGATAATGCGAGATGCTGATGAAGACCAGCCTTAAGTAATAAAGCAGGAACAAAAACACATGTTCCACGATGGATTCAGTAGCCGTAAGGACGGCAGCCGATGATGTGAGTACGGTGTGAATGAACAGCGCGAACATCGCCTTCAGAGGCAGGCTGATGAGCAGCTCAGTAAAGGAGTGAGCGCTATGCATAATGTAGAATGACAGTTCTGAGTAAGTAAACCCAAGACTGACGATAAAGAAACTCAGCAATCTCAGTTCCTTGATATTATGATGGATGAGATTGTGGAGATATTCCCATTTGTGTTCGATGGTGACCATGAATAATTCTACGGCTATAAAAGCCAGTATTACCAGGTAATACTTAACATTCAAAGCCAGGTGTTCAATCAAAACAAATGGAATTGAAAGTAGGATCCCGAATAGAAATAAGCTCAGGATCGTACGCCCTTTGATGTGTTTTTTCTTTTTCTGGATGAGCTTGAGGCCGCCCATAACCAGAGCAGAAAGGCTCAGAAAGAGCAAAAAGTTCATCATGTAGGCTTTTTATTTTTGTTAAATAACCTTTTTGGTCTTAAGTCTTAAGTTCTAAGTCTTAAACCTTTAAAAAAGGTTAGGGTAAACGTTTAGGGTGGGTTACGAGGCATATGTTTGTTTTTAATTTATAAATAAGACACGATGGGACGACATTCGTTCTTACTGTTTTTAAAGTGATTTTTTATTTTTCCAGTCGTCTTAATGTTATTATAACATATTAAAAATAATATGTCAAATAACATCAGAAAGAAAAGTCGGAATTTGGCTAGACGAACGGTTTGCCATTTTCTTCCAGACTGATTATCCTAGACCCTACTTAATACTTCATAAGCTTTTTACTATGTACGCACTCAATAGAACACAGCTCATTGGCCATTTAACTCAGGCTCCTGAAATCCGGCAAACGCCTAATGGTCAGACCGTTGGAGACCTCAACATTATTACGAGGCAGAATTTTCGTAATTCATCGGGTGAAGTTCAGACCAGTGTTGCTTATACGAATGTGGTGGTGTGGCGCGGGCTGGCTGAAATCAGCGATAAATATCTTAAGAAGGGGAGTCAGGTTTATATCAGCGGACGGATTCAGACAGATGACTGGGAGGACCAGGAGGGACAGAAGCGTTATAAAACCCGTGTTGTGGCCGATGAAATGATCCTTTTGGATCCACGTGTTGAAAATCCGGCCCTGCCTCAGGGCTCTCAGCTTTCAGGCGGTCTTAATCAGGCTGAGATTGTGGGGAATGTCACCCGTGATCCTGAATTCCGGCAAACACCTAACGGTGAGTCTGTCTGTTCTTTTGGGGTTGCGACTAACTTTGCCTGGAAGGATCGTATGGGTCAGAACCAGGAAAAGACTGAGTTTCATAATGTTGTGGCCTGGGGCAATATGGCTAAATCCCTCTCTGAACAGGTGAAAAAGGGCCGGAAGATTTACATTGCCGGCCGTTTGCAGACCCGTAGCTGGGAAACGCCCGACGGACAGAAGCGCTGGACGACTGAGATTATTGCTGACAGAGCTTTGGCCCTTGGAACCGTGGATGCCGAGCTTGGCGCTCCTTCCGAGTCCGCCCAGGCAGGTACCCGCGTTACCCTTTCAGAGCCGGTTGTTAAGGGTAAACCCGCCTCTGCTGAAGCTTCGGACGGGCAGGGAGCCCCCTCATCTGTAGTCCCTGAGAATCCTACAGAGGTTCCGGCCATCAGTTACGAGCCCGAAATCAAGCCTGAAGATCTGCCGTTTTAGCATTTTTAGAGTTTTGCTTGAAAAATGCATTAATTCCTATATAGTAGGCTCTCAATAAATTAAAATTATGAGGGCAGAACCTTTAGAAGTTGAAACGCAGGAGGCAGATGGACTTTCCGAGGCCCATGTTCAATGCATGACTTTGAGGCTGATTCAGGGTGGAGTTAATATCAGGTCTTTATCCACTGATTTAAGAGGGAGAATTGTTGATTTGCTGAGGGGTAGAATGGTGACTTCTCCGGAATCTGACGACGGTTTGATTGATGACGCGGATGTGGGAGCTTCTGTTCCTGGTGCGGTTGAGATGGCGGCAATGAGAGTTATTGCCTTAAAGAAGTCCACCCGGGGCTTGATGGGGATGAAGCGATGGAAGGTGGAACGGCTTTTTAAAGATATTATTTCCTCTGTGAGGAGCTAAAGTTTATTTTTGGCTAATTTAATCCACCCCTCCAAGCCCACTGTTTTCGGGCTTTCTACCTCTTTGGTAGGAAAGTTTTCGAAGTGGTAATTGACGACTTCCCAGAAGTTTTTAGGGAGCTTAGTTGGGTTATGCGTTATTTTCATGATACAGCTCATGACTTTGGGTTCTGGGTAGACGGAGGCAGGGGAGACGTCAGAAATGATTTCAATATCCCCGTAGCTTTGTGCCTGGAGGCTGACACGGTAGCAGCGGGGTGGCTGGCCCATCAAAGTTCTGGCATATTGTTTATCGGTAATAAAGACCATGCCGTATGGCTTCGGGTCGATTTCAGACATGAATTTTCGGTATAATTTACCGCTGATATGGAAGGGAATATTTCCTACCAATATGTATTCCTGGCGAGATTTGTAAATCTCGCCTTCAGATGGTTGGTAATCTAGTATATCACCTTTAATAAGCCGAATGCTCGATTCTTGAATAAATTTTGTATTCTTTGAGATTTCTTTCTTTTTATTATCTTTCTCTTCAGACTTGTTCCTATGAATAAAATATTTGTTCGAATTATCACTCTTTTCTTTTAAATAAGCCAAATTTTTATTATGAACTAATTTTTTGTACAATACTTCGAAAAGTTCATCGTCAAATTCTATGCAATCAACGTCGTCAAAATGCCCAATCAGGGCTTCGGTGATGTAGCCCAGGCCGCCGCCGATTTCCACAATTTTGGTTCCGGGTTTGTAAATTGATTTGATTGCCTCAATCAGTTTGCCGATCACTTCCGGATCGGTCGTAAAGACCTGTCCGTAGTATTTGCGGGGCAGATGATTGATCGACTCTAACTCTTTTTTGCAGCTGTCCTGACTAAGCTCCATTTGAATAGGGAATATTAGATACCCCCTTCATTCTTGGGGTAAGTGGGAAAAGAAAGAAGGGCCCGCCCGTACTGAACGGTACGTTCGGGCGGGCAAAAAGAAATATATAAAGAAAAAGCGAAGAAAGAAAGATATTCACTTCATTTCCTTGATTTTCTCTTATAAAGCTTTGTATTCTTAGTCTCCATGAAAAAACTCCTTTATATCTTCTTCGCCCTCCTTATTTTAGCCCCCGTTACCGGAGAGCTTTGGCGTTTAAAAATACTTTATTTTGAGTTTTTACCTTCCGATCTTCTGATCCCGCCCCTCTTTGTGTTCTGGTTGCTCTATATGCTTATATACGACGGGAAGCTGAGACTTGGCAAGTGAGTGATGGTGGTGATTTCTTT
>CAZSOH010000113.1:0-3695 GCA_964608535.1 uncultured Candidatus Peribacteria bacterium | reverse complement strand
TCCGTAAACAGCGGCTTCAACAATGTCCGACGTCGGTCTACCGCGGGCCAGTTCCCTGTCCGTTACAAGGCATAAAGTGTAATCGATGTTTTCCGGTTTCAAAAAATTATCCTCATCGGTTAATAGTTTTCCTCAAATCTTGCGCCCATCGCGAGATCTGCCGGGGTAATGGTGTAGAGCGCATCGATCAGTGCACTTTTAAAACTTCCAGGAGCAGCGGCCTTTTCTCCGGCTTTTTCTCCGGCCAGTCCAAAAAAGGCCAGGGCTGCAGCCGTAGCGCTGACCCGGTCATCATCCACTGCCAGGAAGGCGCCGATGATCGCCGTCGACACACATCCGGTTCCCGTAACATATCCCATGAGCGGATGGCCGTTTGCTACCCGGATGGTCCGCTCGCCATCCGTCACAAGGTCCATGGGGCCTGTGATGGCAAGGGTGGCTTGGATTTCACCGGCAAGAACCCCGGCTATCTCAGCAGCCTCATCAACCGAATGGGCGGCATCCACCCCCTTTGTTTTTATATCACTCTGCCCGAGCGAAAGGATTTCCGAAGCATTTCCCCTGATGACGCTTACGCGGGTCTGATCTATGATGCATACGGTCGAACTCCTTCGGAACGAACTGGCACCGGCGCCCACCGGGTCGAGTACAATCGGCGTGTTTAGCTCCGTGGCTTTTTTACCGGCAATAATCATAGAAGCGATCCGGCCCTTAGAGGGAGTGCCGATGTTAAGAACCAGCGCACCGGCAGTTGATACCAGCTCTTCCACTTCATTTTCGGCATGGGCCATCATTGGCAAGGCCCCCATGGCAAGTAGCGCATTGGCTGTATAATTCATGGCGACAAAATTGGTGATGTTATGAATGAGCGGCTTTTTCTCTCTAAGAGCCGCCAGATTCTGTGCTGCTTTTTCAGATAATTTCGACATGATTTTTCTCTTTTACCTGAAAAACAAAGGCCGGTTCCCTGCAGAAACGGCCTTTTACCCAAAAATTAAGTTTTACGTCTTTTCCTTACGCTGGTATTATCCAGATCAGGTTCAACGGGTGTATTCTCAGGCTTACAAGCCACCCCAGATAATGATTTTTTTGATTCTTAAAATTAAAAAAAATCGGTCACGCTGTCAAGTGGAAAGCTGCTGTATCGTGAATTTATTGCGGAAAAGAAAAAATTGACCAAAAGACATTTGCAAACTGACCTTAAAACCGATAAGCAGTGAACAATTATTTTAAGGAGGGTCAGAATGTTTACAAGCGCATTTCCGGATAAAAAACGGATGGCAGAATTGACGGCTAAAATGTTTTTAGAAGTCGAGGCGGTACATTTTCAATCTGATGAGCCGTTCCGGTTTACTTCCGGGTGGGCCAGTCCTGTTTATATAGACTGCCGTAGACTGATTTCATTTCCCAGGGTAAGACAAACTCTTATGGATTTTTCAGTCTCCGTTATTCTCAGCAATATTGGTTTCGAATCAGTGGATGCGATCGCCGGCGGTGAAACAGCAGGCATTCCATTTGCAGCATGGATAGCCGATCGATTGATGTTGCCGATGCAATATGTCCGAAAAAAACCAAAAGGATTCGGGAGAACTGCGCAGATTGAAGGGGCCTTCTCCGAGGGTGATAAAATCCTCCTTGTCGAAGATTTAACAACCGATGGGAAAAGCAAGGTTAATTTTTGTGAGGCCTTAAGAAAGGCCGGTGCGATCGTGTCTGATACTTTCGTTCTTTTTTATTATGATATATTTCCTCAGACAAAAGAGGTTCTGAGAAAGATGGATATGCAGATGCACTACCTGGCGACATGGTGGGATATACTCGATCAATGTAAAACGTTGGGGTATTTTGATGAAAAAACATTGGTAGAGGTTGAAAGCTTTTTACACCATCCGATGGAGTGGTCAGCTGCACATGGCGGCACTTCTAGTTTTCAACCATCCCAAAAATGATCTTTTAGCGGCACATTTCGCAGCCCGTTGAATCTTGACCGATTGAGCTTTTTATTCATTTTTTCGATTTTTTTCCTCAGTTTGCTGTTTCAAGACCCTGTTGTTTTCTTATTGACATAAGACATTGAGTATGTATAATATGATTATCATATTATACATGGAGATTAAGAGATGGAAAAGCGCATATCTGCCACCCGGGCTGTAAGGGATTTCTCTGAAGTATTGAATACAATAAAATTCAAAGGCGTTCATTATATTATTGAAAGGGGTGGAAAACCGATCGCTACCATGAAGTCGATTGATGAAAAAATAGATCCGATGACATTGGGCGAACTAAAAACCTTGCTTAAGAAATTGCCAAGGCTAGGGGAAGAACTGGATGCCTTTGCGTCTGATCTTAAAGAGATCTCCAGAAATCAACCGCTTATGTCAATGGGGGATTTATGGGAGTAATCTTCGATACAAGCTTTCTTATTGAAGCAGAGAGACGGGAATCTGAAATCAGTCAATTTGCAGAAAATGAAAAAGAAGAGGTTTTTGGAATCAGCGTAATCACAGTCGCTGAGCTCCTTCACGGTGTACATCGTGCGGATTCTACAAAAAGACGTTTGAAGAGAAGTGCTTATGTAGAGAAAGTTATCGAGCTGTTTCCAATCTATAATTTTGAGATCTCAATTGCCAGGATATATGCAGAACTATGGTGTGATTTAAGCAGGAAAGGTATTCAGATCGGTGCCCACGACCTGATCATCGGTTCTACGGCCCTCTCTCTTGGGTTTGCAGTAGCCACCTATAACCTAAGACATTATGAAAAGATAGAGGGACTTAAAATCGAAACCTTAACTCTTCACCGGAATGGGGTCAAACCTTGATTTGTGCCTTTAACGTCTGATATTTTCTCCCCAGCCCTTTATCCTGATCGAGCCTGCGCCTGATTTCGGTGATTCGCCTGCTGACATTTGAATAACTTATGCCTAAATGCAAACCGATTTGGCTATTGACAAACCTGCCGCTTTCCCACAGCAGGTATATCAAAAGATCTCGCTGATCCCTTTCATTGCGCGAAATCCGCCTTGATTTACATACGCTATCAAGATCAATATGCAATGCTTCAGAAGCACTCTGAAGGACTTTCTGAGGATCAACATCGCGAAACAATCTGTTGTGCTGTGGCAACTCAACATCCATTTTTTTTAACAAAAACCGCTCTTTCAAGTCATTTAAAAAACCTTCAGAGCCATAAACAAGGCCATGCTTGACATCTTCCCAGATACTACCGCTTTCATCGGCGTATTGCTGAACTTTTCTCCGATAGGCCTGGTTTTTGTCTTTCCCGCTCACTTGATCCAGGATCAGATTTGTTTTCAACCAGGATGGCGCTTTTCTCCTGTAAGCATAGTAAGGGTAACTGCTCCACTTAAAGTCGGCAAGACGATCAACGATGCCGGCTCGTAACGGATTTCTGTGGATGTAACATGAAAGACGTAAAAGATAGGCGTCGTTTTCTACGATGATACTTTTAAAGCGGCCTTGGAAAAGATGCCCGCTTTGAGAGTTCAGCAAATTGAATTGTCTTGTATAGGTGGTGCCGAACCACTGCATTCCTTTGGACAAGTTTGCATCCGGCGTTTTTAACAACAGGTGGTAATGGTTTCCCATCAGCACATACGCATATACATCGATATTGAACCGCTCGGAAAGCTCTTGAACCAAGTCCAAAAAAAGACAGCGATCCTTATCTGATAA
>CAZSOH010000112.1:0-3713 GCA_964608535.1 uncultured Candidatus Peribacteria bacterium | reverse complement strand
GATTTTTTTGTGTGCATCGTTGAAAGTACTAAATGACCTGTTTCTGCCAGGGTGACAGCGGTCTGCATCGTTTCATAATCCCGCATTTCCCCGATCATAATGATGTCCGGATCCTGACGCATCGTAGCCCGCAGGGCATTATCAAATGTTGAAGCATGAGTGCCAATCTCACGCTGTTCAATGATTGATTTCTTATTTTCGAATGTGTACTCAATCGGATCTTCGATCGTGATGATATGGGACTCGCGATTTACGTTTATCGTATTGATGATCGCTGCGAGGCTGGTGGATTTTCCCTGCCCGGTCGGTCCGACAATCAAAAAGAAGCCCTGGCGATAATTCATGGCTATTTCCTGAAATATCGCAGGTAAATTGAGCTGTTCGAAGTTTAATATGTTATTCCGGATCAAACGAAGGCTCATCGAGATACCATTTTGCTGGCGATAAACATTTCCCCTGAAGCGGTAATCGTCGCCATACCCAAAAGCAAAATCAGTGTTGCCGTGTTTCATGTAATATTCGAACTGACTGTCATTCATGTACACCTTAAATTCAGCAGAACCTTCTTTGAGCTGAAACGGTTCGGCATCTTCAACCTGCATCAGTTTTCCGGACACCCTGATAATCGGCTTTTTGCCTGTCTGAAAATGAATATCGGAAGCATTGTAGCTGATTGCCAGATCCAGAATTTTAGTGAAACTTAAGTCCATTTTGTAATTTGAGTTAATGATTGTAATCAGATTATTATATCATTTTCAGACTGAATTATCAAGAGTAAAAGAGTCCTTCACACTCAGAAGCTATTTTGCGCCTTGAGGCGAAGAATGAAAGAATGATAAACTGTATCTGCTAAGAAAAATAAAAATGAACAGACTGTATACCACACTGGCCGGCGTCTCCCTTATGCTTTTAGTGCTCACAGGCATTTTTATTTCGACACGCGGTGAAAAAACGCTCGCCAAAACCATTCCCAATCAAACCGGCGACCTGATTTTAAAAAATATCAGTGAGTCGGGAGTGACTTATACGCGTTCTGACGGAGGTGAAATTGAAGTTAATCTAACCGGTCCTTCGGACAAGCTCAGGCAAATCATCATCACCCAAATTGATGAAACAACGGCTGAAATTTCTTTTCCGAACGGATCAACCGGTCTGCGAGGCACCATCAATGTTCCGAAAAATGTCATTTTGGTTGACCTGGATCAGCCCCCCCAACTGAGAGATTTATCGGAACCTGACCCCCAAGCCCGGGATCAGCTCAAGAAGGATCTGAGAAACTTTTTTAAATCACAAGGCGAAGGGAGCGCCCCTTCCTCCACTGGAACCGGCAGCAGCCCTTCCGGCAGCAGCAATAACGGAAGTCCTGGCCTTCAGACTGGCGGGGAAGGTGAAGGAGAAGGGGAAGGTGAAGGTGAATCTCCGACTAACCCAGATTCTGGAGGTGGTGAAGGAGAGGGAGAGGGAGAAGGAGAGGGTGAAAATAGTCCATCGCCGCCCCCCCCTCCGCCACCACCTCCACCCCCTCAAAACCCAATTTGCGGTGACGGCCTTATCAACGCTGTAGGCGAAGAGTGTGATGACGGCGCCCGACTGAATGGCGATGGGTGTTCCTCCACCTGTAAAATTGAGATCCCGGATCCAGTCTGCGGAAATGGGATTCTGGAATCGTTTGAATCCTGTGATGACGCCAATACCATTGATGGCGATGGGTGTTCCTCCACCTGTACTCTTGAGGGAGTCACTTATTCGCAGTGCACCATTCTTCTGAAGCAAAGTGAGCGAAACACCTGCTGTCAGCAGGTTAATGAAAATTCTCCCCATCCTGCGTGCATCGGTTACTGGCTTTTCAATTACCATACGCGCCTTTGTGAATGGTGGTGCCCTCCGCAGGACTGCAGTGAGCCGGCAACTCAGGGGGCCCGCGACGCGTGCTGTGCCGATGAACATGAATTCGATCCAGCCCCTCCCTGCCAAGGGGAATGGGCGTGGAACAGTAATGATCTTCTCTGTGAATACCAGTGCATCGAAAAGGGAAGCGTAAACTATCCGCCCCCCACTGACATCACCAATACCACCCTCTACTGCCAGAATACCTACACGGATGAAAATGATATTGATCAATGCTGTGATGAATTTCTCAAACATCCTCTTTCCATCGGCCCAAAACCGGGCTACCCTGACTGCATTGGGCGATGGTCAATTGAACCCGGAACAACTCAGTGCAAGTTTGAATGTGTGCCTCATGAAGAAATGATCCAAATCCTCAAGGAGTTAAGAGAGAACAGGCTCGTGGAGCAATAATTTGCTAAGATTTGATTGCTTAGGGTATCAGGCTGTTTTATAATGCTTCTGCTTTTTAAAAGCAGCTGATTTTATTTTTCCTAAGTCTATAGCCTATGGAACTTCTGGATGGTAAATCACTCTCCGGCGAACTTCTCGATTCCCTGAAATCGGAGGCTGAGAAACTTAAGCCCACTCTTGCTGTTATTCTGGTGGGTGAACATCCGGCGTCCATGGCTTATGTGCGAAACAAAAGAAGGGCCTGTGAACGGGCCGGTATCCGTTATCGGGAGATCAATCTGCCGACTTCGATATCTCAGGATGAACTGATCGCCGAAGTCGAAAAGCTCAATCAGGACGAGGAGGTCACCGGTTTTATTGTCCAGCTTCCCCTCCCCGATTCTATTTATGTCCCCGAAGTCATCCGCGCGATTGACCCCAAAAAGGATGTTGATGGTTTTCAGGCTTATAATTTAGGGAAGATGTTCCTCAGCTCTGAGTTTGAGGACCTGCCGCCCGCGACCCCTTCCGGCATCGTTAAACTGCTGGATCATTACAACATTCCTATTCAGGGGCAGGAGGTAGTGGTGGTCGGCCACAGTAACCATGTGGGGAAACCGATCAGTATCATGATGCTCAACCGGAACGCCACGGTTACCACCTGCCACGTTCATACAAAAGACCTGGCCAGCCATACAAAGCGGGCTGACATCCTGATTGTGGCTGTGGGCAAGGCAAAGCTGATCACGGAAGATATGGTGAAGGAGGGAGTGGTGGTGGTGGATGTGGGCATCAACCGCAACGATGATGGAAAGCTCTGCGGTGATGTTGATTTTGAAGCTGTTTCTAAAAAAGCCAGCTATATCACTCCTGTTCCCGGCGGCGTTGGTCCGATGACTGTGGCCGCCCTGATCCTTAATACCATTCATGCCGCGAAGCGGCAGAAAATGAATTGAGAATTATGAATTAAGAATTAAGACATTATTAATTTTTAATTATTAATTATTAATTAGAAAATATGTGCGGAATTTTAGGCGTTATGCAAAACCATCTCGCTGTTCAGGACTTATATGACGGACTGATTGTGCTTCAGCACCGCGGACAGGACGCGGCCGGCATTGCCACTTACGACGGCGGCCAGCTTCACCTGAAAAAAGGCAGACATCCACTGGGCCGATCCGGCGACTCTTGCCTTTCTCGAGTTCTTCATCCGAGAGGTTCCGGATGGTCCCGTACTGATGTCGTGCGCGTACCGCCCGCGTGACCGGGCGACGACCGCCCTCCCCCGGACTCTCGGTGCACTGCGCCGCCACGCCGGATTCGAAGAAATCAAGTTGGCCCCGTTTTCGGAAGGTGAGGTGACGAGCTATCTCGAACAACGCTGGCGCGCTCGACCGCCGCGGAACAACTGCAGGCGCGGGCGATCACACTCA
>CAZSOH010000111.1:0-3750 GCA_964608535.1 uncultured Candidatus Peribacteria bacterium | reverse complement strand
CCGTTGATCCCCGGAACCGGTTTGGGGAGGAAGCTAGCGGTCAGTCCGAATTTCTTGGCGATCTGGCGGGCGATGAGTTTGTAGATCTGGATCTGGTCGGCCGCGTGCAGAGCCTCGGTGTATTTGTAATTCATCTCAAACTGGGCGGGGGCGACTTCGGGGTGGTCTTTTTCGTTCTCAAAGGCCATCGCCCGCGTGGCTTCGGCCAGATGGTCGATAAAGACCCTCAATTTATCCTGAGGCAAGGCATTGAAGTAACCGCCTTCGGAAGCGAGTTTGAAGCCTTCTTTCTCGTTAAAGTTCTGTTCGGCGTTCTCCCCTTCCAGAATGAACCCTTCGATCTCGGGGGCGATGTTGATGCGGTAACCTTTTTTTGTTCTGAGCTCCTCGGCCAGCAGGCTCAGGTTAGAGCGGAAGTCCCCACTGTAAGGACTGCCGTCCTGATTGTGAACATTGGTGAAGATCATCACTTTTCCCGGGCCGAAAATATCAGCCGGCAGCCAACGCAGGGTCGCCCAGTTTACTTTGAGGCGCAGGTCGGAGGTGTGCTGGGGAGTAAAGCCCCGGATCGACGAGCCATCGAAGGTTAAATTGTCGTGCGAATCCAGAAAGAAATCTTTGTTGTAATCGAGCATGTGGAGCTTGCCTTCCATATCCGAAAAGCAGACGGTCACGGCCTTGATTCGCTCTTCCTTTTTCAGCTCCGACAGCACCTTATCCTGAAAATACTGCTCGCTGTTCCCCGCTTCGCGGTCGCGCTTCATCTTTAAATTGCGCCGCATCAGTTCCGCGTAGGTGAGTTCAAGAAAATCTTCGTCGCTTTCGAAGCGCGGCGTACGGGCGAGTTTTACGTTCATGTGAATGTGCTTTTTTTTGGTTAATGTTTCCATAATATTTTTGGTTAAGATATAATTTCTCGTCTTAGGTCTCAGGTCGTAGGTCTCAGGTGTTAGCAATACTACTTGAGACTTGAGACTTACTTAATTATTCGTAGAAGTTTAGAACAACTGCAAGCACTTTCTTTGGCCTTAAATTGGGTGTTTTTTTTATCGGCGCCGCTTGCTTTTTTGTTTAAGCGGTGATAAAACTTTAACTGTCGGAAATTCCGACAACAACTTTAAATGGACTAACCATTAGCATTATGGTTTCGTATGAAATTCTAAAGAAGCTTGGCTTTTCGGAAAAAGAAGCAAAGCTCTATCTGGCCTGCCTTGAACTCGGCAGCGGGACGGTGATCGAACTGAGCCGCAAATCGGGCATCAGCCGGGGCAGCGCCTATGACCTCCTCGAAGAAATGCTGGATAAAGGCTACGTCAGCAAGCTCCACAAAGATAAACACATGGTCTTTTCGGCCATCAATCCTGAACAGCTCAAAAAGCGTTACGAGGACAGTCTGAGAGATTTTGAACTGGCAATGCCGGAGCTTAAAGGGTTATTCCATCAGCATTCAAAACCGCGCGTCCGCTACTTTGAAGGGCTTGAGGGCATTAAGCGGGTTTATGAAGATACGCTCACCGCCACGACTGAAATCCTCAATTACGCCAATTCAAAAGAGATCCGCGCGATCTGGAAAACCTATGATGACGATTATGTAAAACTCCGGGTCAAAAAACAAATCTTCCTCAAAGGCATCGCGCCGGATGACGATTACGGCCTGAAGGTTAAGGCGGAGGACCGGAAAGCGCTTCGCGAAACCCGCCTCCTTTCCGCGCAGGACTTTTCCTTCACCAATGAAATCAACATTTACGACAACAAAGTGGCGATCACTTCCTTTCATAATGAACTGATCGGCATCATCATCGAGAGCCAGGAAATTGCGGACACCCAGCGGGATATTTTTAAGATGGCCTGGGCGTTTGCCTCCAGCAACCTCAAAGCGGAGAAGCCAAAGGTTACCATCAAAGAACCTGAGGTGCGCACAAAGCCTAAGATTAATGTCTTTGACCAGCCTTCACTGCTTTAATGTCCTATTGTTTTAATGTGCTATTTGACAAGGCCTATTAATTTCATTATTATATATCCTCATTTTCCTTAAGCTCTATTTTTATGAAGAAGCCCCTCAATACACCCACCTATCCCTCTGATTATCATTTTGATCGATCTGAACCCGGGAAATATTCAAGGCCAAAACGAATTCGGAACTCTGTCACGGCTCACAGACGAGTTGTTCAGGCTATTATTGAGAAGGGCGGATTTGAAAGTAAACTTCTCAGTGCAATCCAAGCCGCAGGCGCGGAAGGCTTAGAACTTCATCAGATCACACATCCTGAAAGACTGGGAATTCCCCGTGATGTTTTAAGCAAACTACTGAATATGGAAGTGTTATCTGCCCATAGCGAAAATGGAGCTGTCAGAATTAAAATGTATGGAAGTGTGAATATGGACGATAATTATGTCCATTTGCCTCAAACAGCCTAAATCAATCTAACTTACTTTATGTCTTCTACGCCTGATATACCACAATATCCTGATGACTTATTAAATGATAGACAGAAAGCTTTCCTAAGGCAGATCGCTGGTTTTGGGAAAGGCGGTGTTAGCAGTGACTATTTTAATCTTCTCTTAAGGCGTTCTGACCTTTCTAATGAAGACTGGCGGAAAATGCTTGATCTTGACCTATTTGACACTAAGGAGGTCGCAAAAGTAACTCGCATCAGCGTAAAAGCCCTACTGTCTAAAGCAAGTTAAACCAGAATCTATGGACCGATCGGCTGAATTTGACTTGCGCCTTTTAATCGTGTAAATATTTGAGTGTAAGGAAAATCAATAACCCAAAACATATGTCAGAAGTTGCCCCCGACCATATAACAGACCAGTCAGAAGAGGCTGGGGCTGTTTTGCCTGCCTCCGTTCAGGTCGCAGAAGATACCCGAAATCAAGCTCTCCGGGTGGTTGATACCGATTATGAGAACGAGCTGGCCCTTAAGAGCTCGCCTGAGTATAAAAGCGCGATGGCGAAGCTTTTAAAAGCCGGTAACCAGGGGGTTCACTATAGCAAGCTGGCTACATACTTTACCCCTGAGGAACTTCGTGTAATCAATATGGAAGCTGAAATTACTTTCCCAACTGACGGAATCACCTTTGTTCATCCTGATTTCATCGCCCGCCGGAAGCCGCTTCCGCCGGAAGCCGCGCTATCGAAACGACCGGACAAGGCGGTCTAACTTTCGCTTCTGTTCCCTGGATTTAATGGCCTCTCTTTTGTCGTGTTTCTTTTTACCTCTGGCGATGGCGATTTTAAGTTTGGCGTACTTCCCCACCAGGCCGATTCCGAGCGGAACCACCGTGACCCCCTGGGTGTTGAGCTCATTGGTTATTTTATGGAGTTCCTTTTTGTTCAGGAGCAGCTGCCGCCTCCTCAGCGGATCGCTTTGCTCCCCCTGCGCGAAAGGATAGGGGCTGATGTGCATGTTTTTGATGAACGCGTTCCCTTTTTCGATGCTGATATAACTGCCCTTAAGGTTCAGGTTTCCTTTCCGGACGGATTTGATTTCCGGACCGGTCAGCATGATGCCCGCGGTAAATTCCTGCAGGATTTCATAATCGAACGAGGCCTTTTTGTTGGATTTGATGGTTTTCATAGCATTCTGGTTCGATCCCTTGGCGCAGCCCTGCACCGTATGGTGCATGGCGGAGAGAGAGGGATTCGAACCCTCGATTCCGCAGTACGGAATACCGCTTTTCGAGAGCGGCGCCTTAAGCCACTCGGCCACCTCTCCAACATATTTAAATTCCAAAAAACCCCCCCCC
>CAZSOH010000110.1:0-3771 GCA_964608535.1 uncultured Candidatus Peribacteria bacterium | reverse complement strand
AATTCCTCCAGTAATCCCCAGATTGTAGAACAAAGGTGCAATCGACCGGAACAGAAAAGTCTTAAAACTATCCTGAATGCTGATCAGAATTGAAGAAAAAGTAAATAAAATCGAAGAAAGGAGCATAATTCTCATCAGCTTAACGGTCTGTTCAAAAGCGCCGGGCTCAAAGCCGCTTGCCACAATCGAAACCAGCTGAGGCGCGAAAACATAAGCCACTCCCGCCAGAACCAAAATACCCAGTAGCATCAGATGTAACATGGCGCTGGCGAACTCCCAGGCTTTTGTCAGCTCATGCTCTTTTTTGTATTTCGTAAATATAGGGATAAAAGCCGCTGAAACTGCCCCTAAAATCAGCAGGTTATAAAGCATGTCCGGGATCCGGAAAGCCGCGTAATAGGTATCCAGGTTATAAATTCCTTCACCCGCAGTCGCACCGAATGTTTTGGCCAGTAAATGGTCCCGCATGACCCCCAAAAAGCGGCTGAAAAGAGCGGAGAGGGCCAAAAGGAGGGTCGGAGGAAGAATGTTGAGGGAGCGAGTTTTCATGGTCGCATTTTAGCACACTTTTATATCCAGTTGTCATCCTCGACCCACCCACTGTCATCCTCGACCCCGATCGGGAATCTATTTCAACAGTGAACTGATCTGAACCGGGATGACTGAGGAGGTAAAATATTGACAAATACTCTAAAATAGAGTAAAGTAGCACTACAAGTCCTTAACCAACATTTGAGGTGACCAAGAAAATAGATTACTACAAAGTAGCTTATGGATGTCAGTACGATGGCGAAACTATATTTAGAGCTGCCACTCATTTAATGCTGATGAAGACTTTAAGGTCTGGGGCTGAGCAGACAGCTTATGCTTTAGGAATCACTAAGGAAATGGGGAGGGAAGAAATTTGCAAAAGGATGGCAGTTTTGCTGGGAACTGCCGATAGTGAGGGGCTGAGAGCAGCACTGGAAATTGAAATCAGAAATATGCGAGAGGATGCAGCTCGTATTTTTAGCTCAGATCCTGAAACCACCCGCAGCCAGTTAGAAGGGGGAGGACAGCAAGCCCGGGAGGGGCACTACAGGCAAAATCATTTACATGTCATTGCGAGGAGGAGGGTCGATGAGGTGATGAGGCAAATCATCAATTTTTGTGAAGAAGAGATGATGGAATAAACAAACATTGTTTCCTCTCTAGGGATTATGCTACAATAAACCACACACCAACCATAAAACAAAAATATGTTAGAAATGTACAATTCTCCTTTGGAAATTCTTTATCTCATCCTCAGCATTGGCGGAGGGCTTTTACTCTTAGTCCTGATCATTGCGGTGATTCATTTGATCAGCATCTTAAGTAATGTCCGAAAGGTATCAGCAAAAGCGAAAGACACGGTTGATCTTGTTAACCACTACCTGTGGCAGCCCATCAAGATCATGCTGATGATTCTCGAAAAAGGAAAAGAGGTGGCCGCTAAATCAGCCAAGAAGAAATCTAAATAATCAGACCACCTTTTTATAGACTTCAAGGGTTCGTGCAGCCATTTTGTCAGCTGTGAACTCTTTTTGAACGCGCTCCAGCCCCGCCTTTTCCATATCCGCCTTTTGCCCGGGATTGCGGAGGATTTTGTTGATTGCCTCAGCCAGACGGTCGCTATTACCAGGAGGCACTAAATAACCCGTTTGACCCTCAATAACAATATCCATTGTTCCTCCATTATCTGTAGCAATACAAGCCAGCCCGCTCGCCATTGCCTCCAAAAGTACCAGTCCGAACGCCTCCCGCAATGAAGGAAGGACAAAAAGATCAGAGGCTTTTAAGACGGCGGGGATATCATCTCTCCAGCCTAAAAAATGCAGATTTGTTACAGTCGCATAGTCCTTTTTTAGCTGTGCCTCGTTTGGACCTTTGCCCACCAGCATCAGATGTAACTTTGGAATCTGGGTTTGTAACTTTTTAAAAGCCTCAATCAGGTACTTTTGCCCCTTTCTTTCATGAAGTTCGGCGATACAAGTGATCACAAGGTCTCCTTTCTGGACAGGTAGCGACGCTTTGTCCACATTGTCCAGGTACTTGTCCAGATCAATGCCGTTATGCACTATATTTAAGCGCTTTTTTGTATCTTCGCCAAGTTGGGCAAGGTGTCGATAGTTGTCCATACTGATGGCAATAATCTGGTCTGTTTTCATCAGACATCGCTTCTTTATGGCATTCTTAACCCCTGTCAGTTCAAAAGGGTCATGTTCGGTCGTTACAATGGGTATTTTAGCCTTCTCAGCCGCCCAGAAAGCGTAACGGCAGCTGCCCGGATTCCATAAATGAATGTGAATTAAATCAAATACTCCTTTCTTAAGTAACTTTTTGAGTGCGGTATAATGCCGGGGGTCATGTTTGTGTAACGTTGGTAGGCTGTAAACCTCCTGATAAACCTTTTTTAATTCATCTTTTTTGCCCTTCAGGGTCGAGTACGATCCGCAAGCCAAAGAAACGTTACACCCCAAAGGCTTTAAATGCCTGGCCAGCATCTCCATTTGCTTTTCCGCTCCGCCGTAATTTGGTGTATCCGTGTAAAAAAGGACGTTCATTTATGAAGCTTTTGGTATTCTCTGTAAGAGTATATCACAGGGTATAGACCCGCCCACAGAGCCGCTAAAATCACAATCCATAAAGCAAATTTATCCAGCACAATTGTCAAAAAAATGAGAACACCCATTGCTTTAAATAATTTTCCCCCCAGCATATGAGTCTTTTTCCACACCGTATCATCGCTCAGAGTCCAAGGGGTTCGGATACCGATAAACCAGTTCCGTTCCGCGTGTTCCAGCATTTGCCCAATGTAAATAAAGAGCACCCCAAGAGCGGGAAGGAGCGCTATAGTCATATTGAACGTGTGGCCCAGATTGTAAACCAGAGTCAGCATGTAGAGGTAGAACAGAAAAATAATGAGCAGAAGGATAAACCAGTCAAACCAGATCCTGAATTTCGCAATATTCTTTTTCAGAGGGTCAATCTTGGGAATGATCAAAAACAAAAGATACATCAAAAGCGAAACGCCCGGCATCAGAAACAGCGCCCACTCTTTTGTCATATAGCCATTCACCTCTCCTGACGCGTTCCAATGGCTCGCCATCTTCGCCGGCATTTGAGGGTAGTAATAACAGCCAAGAATAAATGACATCACAATGATAGCCATAATGGCCGCGTGTACATAAGTGTATCTTTTGCTGGTATTCATGATATGTATATTAATCAATTTATTATACTGTATCACTGAGAAAGAAGTGTGTCGAATAATACTTGACAAATAACTAAAAATATGTAAAATAGTATTCTAATCATGTCCTCATGAAAAAACTCCTACCCATAATCATCATTTACGTCATTATTGTTTCCAGTGTGCTGATACTGGCCCCGGGCGCTAACGCGAATTATTACAATGTGCCGCAGGCCAATACACAGTTTCATCCTCAGCACCCTGATTATTACAGCGGTAATAAACGTCTGGAACTCAAAAAGCGGGCCGACATCGAAAGGGCCAGCACGCCGAATATCCATTACGATAAATACAATCGTGATCTTTACCGATGTAACTGGATTTATAATAAAAATCTCGGCACCTGGGTATGTGAAAAAGATTTACTTCGCCATCAGGCTCAGGAGGTAAAAGTTTGCCCATACGGTTATAAGTACAATTCCGCTTACGATCGGTGCGACAAAATTTATATCCCCTCTACCATTCATACAGCTGTTCAGCCGGTTACCACTTCAAGTTCT
>CAZSOH010000109.1:0-3786 GCA_964608535.1 uncultured Candidatus Peribacteria bacterium | reverse complement strand
CAGCATACGTCTCACATCGCCTTCCTGGCGTGCCGGCACGCCCGCCTCCGTCAGCCTTCTCTTGCTGAACCTTCTGCTGCCCCTGCCCCTGCCACCCAGACTGAGGTTGCTGTTGCAGATCAAAAGACCGCCCCGGTTCCAGCTCCTGTGCCCGTTGATGAGTGGACTGTGCGGCGGGTTGAATCCGCGCCAACTTTGTTTTCGAATGAAGACACAGAAAAGATCCTGGATTATCTGCTGAAGCTTGACCTTTTATCACTGGAGCAAGTTGAGCATATCAAGAATGCTGCCAGTCAGGAGGGAGTTGATCTTATCGATACGATTGTTCAGAATAATTACCTGAAAGAGCAGGAGGCCGGCACTGCTATCGCAGCCTTTTTTAACTGCACGTATGTTTCTTTTAAGGGGGTGGGAATTTCGCCCGACATTATTTCAGTTATCCCGAAACAGGTTTCGGAGAATTCAGGCGTAGTGGTGTTTGATGTGGAAGGTGATGTGATAAAAGTGGCGATGCTGAATCCCCGCAATACTCATTTTATTCATTTGCTGGAGAAGAAAACCGGAAAGCTCGTCCAGATTCATTTCACCACTCCTTCTCAGATCGAAGAAGCCCTTAAGTCTTATCCTTCTGAGTTTGAAGATCGTTTAGAATCGTTGATGGCCAGGGCAAATGCTAATTTATCCCATTTGGATACCCTGACTAATGTGTCGGAGGTTTTTGATTCACTGGTTCTGCTGGCTTTCCAGCGGGGGGCGTCTGATGTGCATATTGAACCCTTTGATAAAGACATCAGAATCCGTTTCCGAATTGATGGTGTTCTCAGTATCGTAACGACTCTGCCGATCAAATTTCTTGAAACGATCATCAACCATATCAAGGTGTTGGCGCATCTTCGTATTGATACCCACAATGCGTCCCAGGATGGCCGTTTTCATGTGACGTATGGTAAGACAACGATCAACTTCCGTGTGTCGATTATGCCGACCCATTATGGTGAAAAAGCGGTACTCCGTCTGCTGACTTCAGAAACGCAGGAGTGGTCCCTGAATGAACTTGGTTATCTTGAGCACGATCGTCAGGTGATCGAAAGAAGTATCTCTAAAACCAATGGAATGATCCTGGTTTCCGGGCCGACGGGTAGCGGTAAAACAACAACACTTTACGCGATCCTGAAAAAACTCAATAGCGATGAAGTGAATATTTCAACCATTGAAGATCCGATTGAATACGGGTTGCCGGGTATTATGCAGACACAAATTAATCCGCGCACCAACATTACTTACGCGGAAGGACTGAAATCACTCATGCGTCAGGACCCCGACATTCTTATGATCGGGGAAATCCGTGATTTTGAGACGGGTAAAATCGCGGTGAACGCGGCGCTGACCGGGCATATTGTCCTTTCCACCGTTCACACGAATAATGCCAGTCTTGCCCCGCTTCGTCTGCTTCAGATGGGTGTTGACCCTTACCTGATTACAACAACCGTCGACCTGATTGTTGCCCAGCGTCTGGTCCGGAAGATATGCCAGAACTGTAAGTCAAGTTTCGTGATGGAACATGAGGCGCTTGATGAACTGGTCAGTAATTTTGCTTTAGATGAAGAACAAAAGGCTATTTTAGACAAGTATTTTCCGGCGGACGCCAAAGAAGTCCGTCTTTTTAAGGGGACAGGCTGTGACCAGTGTGGCGGTTCCGGTTATCATGGGCGGTCTGTTATCGCGGAAACGCTCAGGATGAAAGATAATATCCGTCAGCTGATTATGGACAATAAATCTGAGAATGAGATTCAGGCGGCAGCTCAGGCTAACGGAATGACGATTATGCTTGAGGATGGTCTGGCGAAAGTAAAAGACGGTCTGACTACACTGGAGGAAGTATTCAGGGTGATTAACCAATAGTTTCAAATTGTGGATCAAATGGTGGAGCAAATAGTGGGCCAAATAGTTGGAGTACCAACCACAATTGACCCACAACTGATCCACGCGAAGCTGCTCCACAACTGGTCCACAATATGACCCACAATATGAAAAATAAAGAAATTGTCATCGGAGGTGTGTCGAATAAAGAGCTTTTGCTTCTAGTTAAACAGCTGTATGCGGCTGTGAAGGCAGGTTATAACGTAGCTCAGGCCCTGGAAATCGCAATCAGCCAGGCAAAAGGCCGTCTTAAATCCATCCTGTCTCAGGTGATTAAAGATGTGGATAGCGGCGCCTATCTGCATGAGGCGCTGTCGAAACATGAGAAGTATTTTTCTCCTCTGTTTTTAAACCTGATCAAAACAGGTGAGCTCTCCGGATCGTTTCAGGAGAATCTGAAACAGCTCGTGATCATTATTGAGAAAGAACAGGAATTCAAACATAAAATCAGGTCGGCCATGATGTACCCTATGTTTATTTTGGTGGCAGTCACTGGCTTAGGCCTGGCTATCGGTTTATTCGTTCTGCCGAATCTGTTGCCGCTTTTTGCGAGTTTAGATGTCGATCTTCCGCTTTCAACCCGGATTCTGATGTGGTTTGCCAAGCAGTTTGATGCTCATGGCGGTTTGATTTTTCTTACTTTTTTTCTAACGATTATCACCTTAATCATTGTTTCCCGAATGAAATTTTCGAGGCCTGTGACTCACTGGATCCTTGTTAAAGCTCCATTGCTGGGTGTTTTAGTCCGTCAGCTTTCGATGGCTCGGTTCGGTCGCTCACTGGCATCACTTACCCGCAGCGGTATGCCGATTGATGACAGCCTGAATGTGATGACTACGGTTTTAACCAATTTCTATTATCAGCATGTTATCCGGGTGAGTATTCCCCTGGTCAAAAAGGGGCAGACGCTTGCTGATTCGCTCAAAAAATACCCCCTCTTTTTTGATGATATTTTTATAAAACTGTTAGCTCTTGGCGAGTCGACTGCCGGTTTAGAGGAGGCGTGCGACAATATTGCTGAATATTTTGAAGGTGAAGTTGATGACGCAATGCGGAATTTAACGATTAGTCTGGAGCCGATTTTAATTATTATTGTGGGTTTGATTGTGGCCTTTGTCGCTTTCTCCATTCTTGGTCCTATTTACAAAATTACAGGAAATATTCGCTAGTTTTATGTCTCAAGTCTTACATTTCAAATCTCAGGTTTCAAAAGGTTTCACTTTGGTTGAATTGATTTTTGTTTTTACTATGCTCAGTTTTCTTTTTGGGCTTGGGGCGATTGCTTTGGGGAATTTTACCTCTTCTCAGGGATTGCGTTTTGCTGGTGATAAACTGGCTCAGAGTCTGCGTGAAGCTCATACTAACGCGGTGGCCCAGTATCAGGACAGCGCCTGGGGAATTTATCTGGATACGGCTCCGACACCGGAACAGTATGTTTTGTTTAAGGGGAATACTTATGCCTCCAGAGATACTGCTTTTGATCAGCCGAATGAGTTTTATAAAACGGTGGAATTTCAGAACATATCGCTGGCGGGCGGCGGTCAGGAGATCGTATTTTCGAAGCGGAGCGGTTTTACTTCTGATAACGGCACTTTCCGTCTGGCGGCCGATGGTGAATTTTATAACATTTCTGTTAATTCTCTTGGTTTAGTTGATTTTAGTTTTTAATTATTACGGTTGAAAAATGATTGCGGAAACCATAGGGGGAACAATAGTGGATCAGCTTCGCGTGGGTCAGTTGTGGGTCAGTTTTGCGTGGGCCAATCGTGGCTCCGCCGTGGAAAGCCGAGGGGTTTTACACTGATGGAATTAACTCTTTCGATTGCGCTGTTTGTTATTCTGGCAGCGGGGGTTGCTGTACCCACT
>CAZSOH010000108.1:0-3881 GCA_964608535.1 uncultured Candidatus Peribacteria bacterium | reverse complement strand
TTATTTTCCAGAGAAAGTTCAATTTTCCTCATTTCACCGGGCAGAAGATAGGGCACTCTGGTTTTATCAAGAATACGGGCGGCATGACGCGGTTTTTTCACATTGACTTCAAAACCAAGCCCCCGGTCATCCAGCCAGCGGACATGTTCAATCACAGGCGTGAAACGCTCCCTGATCTTTCCCTCATACCTAAGCGGAGCTTCCATATCAAAAAAGAAAGTTCCGTTTTCCCCCGGGAGCACTTCGCTTTCAACCAAATGGGCAAGCCGGGTTGAATTAACTAGTATGCTGCGGTGGTCCCGGAGCGCTTCCGTACCCAGACGGATAGGCGTGTCGCCATAATTCACCCATTTTACATTGCCGATATTCTGGAGTACGACTTTCCCCTGCAATTTCTGCCCCTGAAAAACATTACCATCCGGAAGATCTTTAGATACAAGACGATAATCAAAGAGAGGCTCCTGGGTTTCGACAGGAATAAAAACAGCCGCCCTCGAAACTTTGTATCTGCCATTCACCACCGGCGCAACCTCAAAGGTCTGGAAACTGGCGGAGTAACCGGATTCAAGCTCAACTTCAAAAGTGGCCGTCTGCCCGGGACTTACCCGGTCTTCTTTCATATTCGCGGCCACAAAAGCCTTGTCCTCAATAATAGGAATAATTCTGGCTTCTTTCCGGTTATTGAGCGCCACATGGAGCCAGGTGTTTTTATCCCAGGTTTTTTTGCCGATATTCCTGAATCTTAAAGTAATCTTTTTGGCCTCTTTGGGTTTGAGGGAGAGCGTGGACACTTCAGAAAGCGGATCCGCGTTGTAATCCAGGGTCTGGGAGCTTATATTCGACTCCGTAAACACACCGCTTCGGGCCAGCACAGAAGCCCGGTCCCTGATATTCCGAAGAGAATTATAAAGCCGTTCTCCGGGACAGGAAGTTGGACGCACATCTTTATGGCCGATAACATTCGCCATAAGCTTGCCCCGGAAAGAAGATCGTCCATCCGGATCAAAGCCATAGGTCTTTGCTTTTTTGGCAATCAGCGCGACCAGTGAATTCATCGCTGGCTGTGAAATATCCTGCGACTCATAATTACCGATAATCGCGATCCCGATGCTGCCGTTGTTGTAACATTGCGCATGAGCGCCGATAGCGCGGTCGCCTCCATAGCGGCCTTCATAAATATTTCCCAGCGGATCAATAATATAATTGTAACCGATATCACCCCAGCCGCGGCTGATCGCGTGAAAATAATAAATCGCCCGGAGCATGGCCTTATAATCATTGCCATCCATTCGCTTATCTCCCGTCAGATCACGAAGCTCAGAATCAGTATGATGGACCACGATCTTTTGAATATCTTTCGAATAAGAAATAGGCCAGATCAATCGCTCACCTTTTGGACCGTACTTTACCGTTCTGGTCAGGCGGGTTTCATTCGCGTATTTGGTACTAAAATCGCCGCAGACACCTGAGTAGTCCTTTTGTTTGCCGTTGGAATCAAAAAATTCCTCAAGTTCAGGGCTCCAGTATCTCAGATTTTCATCCGCTCCCCATTCCTTACGGCTGATCACCCTGAAAGTCTTCGCCGCAAGCTCTGTTCCGGCCTGAAGTTCCCGCTCCCCCTGCCCGTCAGCTCCAAAATAATGAAAACGGGCCAGAAAAGAAGTCCCGCCGGATGAGCTCGCCGGACGCCTGAACTGAATAGAGCTTGCCGGAGATGTAAACAGAATACCATTCGCCCCAAAACCATCATCATGAATTTCGGCTTCCTCCCATCGACCGCCATTCAGCGGATCATAATTTACCCAAAGGGGCTTAAGCTCTTTTTCTGAATCAATAAAAACAGTATTGAACGGCTCATCCTGACGGTAAATAGGAGAAATATCATAATGGCCGTAATGGTCCAGGCTAACTTCAACCGGTTCATCCTCCGACGCGAAAACGGGCTGTGAAAAAACAAATACGGCAGCCAGTAAAAACAAAATCGCGGAAGCCCGATGCTGTAATATTTTTAAATTCATTGTTTTTTTGTGTCTTAAGTTTATCACACACCCTAAAAAACGGAAACGGGCGAAAGGATCAGTTAGCCTCCTTTCTGCAGCGTTTCACTTCTTCTTCAAACGATTCATCATTTCTTTTCTTATGGGCCCAGTCCAGAATTTTGCGGCCCACCCCTTCCGGATCCGGAATATGATCAATAAAAAAATCAGAAGCGTCTCCCGCGGCCGTCTGGACCGTCAGGTCGCCATAATGCAGGATAGTGGGTAAAAAACCGCTTACGACACCAGTGGTATCCTGAATCTGCTCCAAAGGAGTAGAAGTGACACTGCGTTTCAGAAAAGTAATCTGAGTTACATCAATAAGGCGGTCAGTCGTCAGGATAAAAATATCAAATTCTTCATCAATCCAGCGGATACAAGTGAACAAAAGACCGTATAAAACTACCATAGAGCTGATCAGACCAACCACCACGCCCCGATAAAAGAACTCTTCCAGAGGATAGGCAAGAAACCAGAAATAAAGCAGTAAAAGAATCGGGAAAATAACCACCACCACAAAAGCAATCACAATTTTTACATAAACGATTGGGTGCTTATAGATAAAAGTAAGCACCTCCTCTCCTTCTCGTTGTCCGGGAAATCTAAACATGAATAAATATTAATAAAACCATCACGAAAGTTCAAGCGTCTTGACGTCTTTCAGATAATCCTTCCGGTCCGGCTCCTGCTTCCCCTTCTGAGTATGTTTGACCTCCTGGCGTCTAAGAATATGTTTGCGTTTCACCCGGTTCATCTGTTCCAGATAATAATGGGGATTGGGCACGGAAGAAATGACAACCGGAGGAGCCGCAGTTGAAAGAGTAATAATTAAGGCGCCATAGTTCAGATAATTCCGGAAAACACCATGAGCCACCACACCGATATCCTGAATTTTAGTGAGGTCAATCGCGTCATTGTCATTGGTCAGAAAAACCGTTTTCCGTGCAACAATAATCCGGTAATCCGTAACAATGATCACATTAAAATAAAAATTGAAAAGCTGGAGGAAAAACGTATTGATAACAAAAATGGCAGAAATAATGACCAAAAAGGCAAAAAAGGCGTACAAAAACGTAACCCCAAAAGACATGATCACCGCCCCGATCAGCAGATAAGCAAACAAAACCAGTAATCCGATTGCGACACCAAAAAAACAGGGTTTCAGAAAGTGCGTCCAGTGTTTGCGGAAGAAAAACTGAATCCTTTCGTTCTTCATGATCCCTTGATGGACTGTTAGTTCGCTCATGCTCCTGGTAAATAATAATTCAGGAGGGCATTAGGGAATTTTATAATAGCACAAAATCAGATTAAAGCAATTCCTGACGGTCCAGCCTGTTCTTTTCCTTATAAATCAGTCCGATAAACTTAAAAGTAGCGTTCCATATCCTCCGTACGCGGCCCGGCTGCCTGAAAAGCCTCCAGCACCACTCGATCCCGGCTTTCTGCATCCACTTTGGAGCCCTCTTTATTTTACCGGCATAGAAATCAAAAGCGCCTCCTACTACAACAGCCAGTTTCACCGAATCAAGTTTAAACAGATTACGGCAGATCCAGAATTCCTGGTCGGGGCTCCCGTAAGCAACGAACAAAATATCAGGTTTCGCCTGATTAATCAGTCGGCATATTGCGTCTTCATCACGATGATGAGGGGAGCCTGAGTAACACCCGGTAAATTGAGCCGCCGGATAAAGACTTGATAATTTTTTCATCGCCCGCTTCGCCACCCCTTCTTCTGAACCGAGCAGATAAATCTTCCACTGCCGCGACTGAGAATGATCCACAATCATAGGGAAAAGATCAGCGCCCGTCACCCGGTCTTTTAAAACAGAACGGACGTGTTTGGGC
>CAZSOH010000107.1:0-3915 GCA_964608535.1 uncultured Candidatus Peribacteria bacterium | reverse complement strand
ATTTATATCCGGAAGCCAAAGACGACGCTTCTCCGGATACAGAAATGACCGAAGAAACAAATACCGATGAAGAAAATGTGATGGAAGATGCGGGCGCTGAAACTGAGGAAGAAATGGATAAAGACTCAGAAAAGAGCGAAGAAGAAAAAGATCAGTCTGAATCAGAAACTGAGAATGCTTCTGACAACAAAGACGCATCCGGTTCACAAATGGATGCTGGGCCTGGCGATACTTCTGACTCAATGAAGCTTGATGAGGGACCGGCTGACGAAATGACTATGGATGAAGGTCCTGCTGATACCCCGGAAGATCTTGTTATGGATGAAGGTCCTGCTAGTACTCCGGAAGAAACCATGGCCGACCAGGGTCCTGCGGACACTAAAGTGGAGGAGCTCCCATCCAATACAACCACATCTCCGTAACCGAATAATTTAAAAAGACCCCTTCGTGCGAAGGGGTCTTTTTTGATGGCTTTATTTTATCGTTTTGGGCAGAAGTTTCTTCTTTTTCATCCAGTCAAGCACAGTCAGCCAGAGGAGACCGCCAAGAAGAACAATAGAGCCAAAGAGGCCCATCGCGGCCGCCGTTGAGACAAAAAAGTTAACGAGAACGATCGCAACGATCATTAACAAAGCAACCAGTTTTACCCATTTCATCTTATCTTTCTGGAGCATAAGAGCCAGCAGAACAGTTAGGAACCAGACGCCCCATCCTCCAATCGCGATCGCCTCCAGCGGATATCCTTCATAAAGGGAGGTGAATTCCGTTCGCAGTGAAAGTACGATGGTAATAGTGAGGGCAACGGGAGTAATGAACCAAAGGCTCAGTTCCCACAAAAGCCCGACAGGCCTTATGGTATGCGCGTTGAGCTCCTCCTTAAGCTTTTTAGTGCCCAGCAGGAAGACCAGTATTAACGTTTCAGCAAGTCCAACGCCGACCAGGCCATAACTGTTCATCCAGTGGTCGACTATGTCGAGCCAGTAAAGGCCGGCTTTAGTAACAAATAACAGGCCAATCAGGAACCCGGCAAGAGACAGCCAGAATAAAACAGAAGCCCGTTTTACTTTGGGGTAACGGTCCTGAATGGCAGTGGAGGCAGCTTCAAGTAGGCTAAAGGCGGAATCAATACCAAGCGTCAGGAGCATCAGGAAGAAAATAAATGAGAAAAATTTAGCAAATGGCAGGGCGGCCAAGGCGGTCGGGAAGGCAACAAAGGCAAGACCTGGCCCTCCGGCAACCACGTCAGTAACATTAACATTGGTGGCTGCGGCCATGGCGCCAAGTATAGAAAAAACGACAAAACCAGCAAAAAATTCAGTGGCAGAATTAGAAAGTCCGGCAAAGGTGGCCTGCCACGGCAGATCCTCTTTCTCTTTCAGGTAGCTCGCATAGGCGATCATCACGCCAAAACCAAGAGATAATGAGAAAAAGACTTGTCCATACGCTGCCATCCAGACATCGGGATTCTTAAGAATATCCCAGGTAGGTGTGAGGTAATAAATCAATCCTTCCGCTGATCCAGTACGCATGAGGCCGTGGACCAGAAGGATCACCAGCAGCAGATAAGGAAGTGGCACCGTCCATTTGACAACGGCTCCCACACTTTTGGTACCCCATCGGGTGATAAAGTAAATCAGCACCCAGGTGAGTAAGGCAAACAGGGCAAGGGGCCAGACAATACCTCCTAACTGCATCGGGCCGTCAGAAAGCTGAAGGACATTCCCGAAGAAATAGGACTTCGCGTCATCTGCCCAGGGGAGTGAAAAAGATTTAAACATATAAAACCAACTCCACGCCATAACAGCCATGTAGTAGGTCAGAATAACAAACCCGGTGAGGATGGCCCACCAGCCCACCCATTCAACACGGGGGGAAATGTTTCGCATAGCGTGAGGCGCGCCGGATTTTGAACGGGCACCAAAAGCGTATTCAGCCAAAAGGAGAGGGATTCCAGCTGTTAAAAGGGCAACAAAATAAGGAACCAAAAAAGCGCCTCCACCATTCTTGTAGGCAATGAATGGAAAGCGCCAGAGGTTACCCAGCCCCACGGCGGAACCTATTGCTGCGAGCAAAAAGGCCGTCCGGGAGCTCCAGTATTGACGTGCCATATGAATTAATTTATGGAATAAGAACAAAAATATTTAAACAAATTACTGTCTAAAATACAATTGTGCTAACAGTGCTGTGGTGCTGTAATCTAAGATTACATCTTTCTGATCACCCCCACCACTTTCCCGAACAGGCTCAGTTCATTTTGGGGGATAATAGGATGATAGTTTGGATTACCGGGCTGAAGGATAAACTGCCCGCCCGAATGGCCACCCAGTCGGGCGGGTCCATCTTTTGTTTTATCCAGATATTTAACAGTGTAATCACCATCAACAACTGCCACTACAACATCACCAAGCTGAGCCTGGGCATGACGGTCAACAATCACCTTATCTCCTTCGTGGATACCGGCATCAATCATACTATCCCCGCGGACATTAATCAGAACGGTTTCATCAGGATTCTTGATCAGATAATCATTGAGGTCGACGCGGTCTAGCAGAATTTCTTCTTCAGCGGTTGCAGCCCCCGCTTGGACACTGCTGAAAAGCGGCAGTCCGAGAAAGTTACCACCAGGCTTAAGACGGCCTTTGTCCATTTTTTCGATGAAACCCTGATCAACTAGCTTATTCACTAGCTTAAAGGCGGCATTTTTGGATTTAAAGCCGAAAAGCGCGCAGATTTCATCGTAAGTCGGCATGACCTTATTTTCAGAATAATAATGCCGGATCCGGCTTATTTTTTCTTTAATATTATCAATCATTAGCGAACATGGTTAGCGATATAAAGAAACCCGATGGCGATAAAAAGTGAAAAGAGAGCAAGAAAAGAGTTGATAAGCATATGACTATAATTAATAACTGGTAAGGTAAGTTTTTGAAGAGAGCTTTTGATATCGGCTGTAAGCTCTGACCAGAGTGTTGATAAGAAGGTGAATTCTTTTGGCAGTTTTAATTATCTGAGTTAATACCAGGGAAAGAAACTGATAAAACTGGTTAAAATTCAGCAGAGCTATTGCCGAAATGGCCAGAAAGGCGGCGGCGATAAGTAAATTTGAAAGCATAAGGCAAATGAGTTAGTGAGAATGATCCATCTGAGGCATCACAGATCAGTTGCCCGATGAATCAATGAATTAATTTGGCTGAAGCAGCGCTGCCTGCATAATCAGAATAGTAAACATACGTTCACCAATCAAGGGAAAAATGAACAAAAGTTCACCCAAATCAAAAAAACCGCTTATTTAAGCCAAATATTAAAAATGACAAAAAGCGGTTTTATGATTTAATTATTTTTCCAATTCTTTTCGGATGAATCCCAATTCTAAATTGGTATAACCGAGCTGAATGATGATGGCTCCCCCCACAAAAACGAGATAAGAGAGACCAGGTTCAATGATATCGCGGCTGGCAAATAAGATCATCAGAAACCCAAGGACCATAACAATGGCCCCCAGAATAATGAAAAACATAGCGACAGGGGTAAAATTAAGTTTTCGATGCGGGTATTTTTTTAATTTGGGCATAAGTAAATGATAATAAAATAATTCTTAATAACTTTGCCCCGTAGAACAAGTAGTGCTCGCCGTTGAGGCAAAGGTATTTTGGCCTGTATAAGTTCCCACCGCCTGCGAAGACGGGATCCTTAACTTCCAGAAGACAGATTCGTTGGTGGTGGTAAGGGTATGGTCATTCCGGATGGCAATATCCCTGTTCAGGCAGCCGGTGGCATCTCCGGTGCCGCTGGCCGTGGTGGTGAGAGCGTAAGGACCGGCCTGACCGGTTGTATCCCAGTCGAAGGCAGCAGAGTTATGGTGCCATTTCTGCTGTCCGGCAGCAATGGAGTTGCCGGCACAGGTAGGATAGTCGG
>CAZSOH010000106.1:0-3941 GCA_964608535.1 uncultured Candidatus Peribacteria bacterium | reverse complement strand
GCCTTGCCTGGACGATGAAGAGTTCGCCGGTTTTTCCGTCTTTTGCCCATTCCATATCCATCGGCTTAAAGTAGCCTGCCTCTTTGCTGTAATGGTCTTCGATGATGCTGGCCCACTGCGCCAGCTTCAGCACTTCCTGTTCGCTGACACAGAATTTTTCACGGTCATTTTTCTTGACGGGTATATTTTTAACAGGGGATTTAGTGCCATTGGATGAGTAGATCATCTTAACTTGTTTAGCGCCGACCCGTTTGGTCAGAATGGGTTTAAAGCCTTCCTTCAGAGTTGGCTTGAAAACGTAGAATTCATCGGGATTTACAGCTCCCTGGACAACATTTTCACCCAGGCCATAGGCCGCGTTGATGAGAACAGCGTTTCTGAAGCCGGTTTCTGTATCGATTGAGAACATGACTCCGGACGAGGCTAAATCTGAACGGACCATCTTCTGAACTCCGATAGAAAGGCCGATGGAAAAGTGGTCGAACTTCTTTTCTTCGCGGTAGGCGATGGCACGATTGGTGAACAGGGAGGCAAAGCAGCGGCGGCAGGCGTCGAGGAGTTCGTGGTCGCCCCGGATATTCAGGAAAGTTTCCTGCTGTCCGGCGAATGAAGCATCCGGCAGATCTTCCGCAGTGGCTGATGAACGGACTGCTACATCACAGTTTTTGCCGTAAATTTTCTCCATTTTCTGATACGCCTCCAGAATTGTTTTTGTCAGATCTTCCGGGAACTTTGCCCTCAGAATCGTGTTTCTCACTTTCCGGCCCCGCTGCTCCAGATTGTCCATATTTTTTACGTTCAGGTCGCTCAGAATCGATTTGATATCATCCTGAATGCCGGCATCTTTGAGCAGATAATGGTACGCGTGAGCGGTTACTGCAAAGCCGTTGGGGATCTGGACGCCCTGCGGGGTCAGTTTCTGGTACATTTCTCCCAATGAGGCGTTTTTTCCGCCAACAAGCGGCACATCTTTTATGCCAAGTTCGTCGAACCAGAGAACCAATTCTTTTTTACGGTTGATTCGCTTGAGTATTTTTTTAAGCATTTTTTTATTGTTAAATTTTCACTATCAAATGTAGCACATTTTTTTGGGGCAGTGCAATGAAATGATTGAGTAGTGATAAGGTGTAACCGTTATAGGCATTCGTGCTTTTTTCTGCATACTAAAAAATAGCACTTAAGCACTTATCCCTTACTCCTTAAGGTGCTTATTTCGAATAAACCATCAGATTATCTTCTTGTATGGTCTTCATCCGGTAAATGGTTTCCGCCACCATTGCCCGTGTCATTCCTTTGGAGGCGTTAAACTTATTTCTGCTGCCCAGAATGTTCATTTTATTGGCAAGGAAGGCGTATCCGGCGAACCAGTCGTCCAGACTCACGTCATCGTAGGGTTTTGTGATGTTTTCGGAAGGTTTGATGTTGTTGGTCGCGAAAAGTACTTTTAAGTATTCCGCCCGATTCACTGTATTGGCCGGTTTAAAGGTGCCATCCTGATAGCCCTTCACAATTCCTCTGGCTACGGCGGTGGCCAGGGTTGACGCGTACCAGGCGCCTTTATCGACATCATTAAAATGAAGATCGAATGGTCCGCCGACATCTACGTTAAATGCGAGCATCAGCATTTTGAGGGCTTCGGCCCGGTTAACGGTTTTATCGGGCTTAAAACTGCCATCTGAGTAGCCATTTACAATATCGTGGTCCTTCAGGTATTTGATGGCTTCATAATTCGGGTGGTTTCGCCTGATGTCTGTAAACACTTCTTTTTCTTCTTTGCGGATGGAGGCGCTGTCACCCAGGAGCGCGCCGTTCTGAGCTTTAAAATTGACCGGTTCGTCGCCGCTGATTACAACCCGTACTTCGGCTACACCGTTTTTAAAATCTGACGCACTGAGGTTTTCGGGCATGATCCTGACCCGGTCACGATCCGCCCTTACGTTTACTACCCCTGTAAAATTAACGGCAGGGGATACATTGCCGTTTTCGTCCAAAGCGATCACCTGCATTTTTTCTACAATGTTCTCCTGATAGTAGCCATCGTGTTCGATATGCAGTTTGGAAGCCGGTCTGACCTCATTAATGAAACTGACCGTGTAACTGCTTTTGCCAATCGTTACTGTTGCTGATCCCTCCTCCGTTGACCGTATCACTACTTTGGCTGAGCCGTTTTTGAAATCATCTTTGCTCAGATTATCTCTCAGGAGCTGGCCTGCCCCGGTGTGTTCTATTTTGATTCTGTCTGTATCATTCATGTTTTTAACCTGCTCCAATTCATCGGTAACGATGAGCGTTAATCCGTTTCCGACCAGACTTACCCTTTCGCCTGTAATCTTAAATTCAAAAAGGTTCTCTTTGCCGGTCTCCCGGAAGGTGGGCTGAGGTTCCGGCTCAGGGGCTGGTTCCGGATTTGCTACAGGCTCCGGATTGCTGCCTGCTTCAGGCGCAGTTTCCGGCTGGACTTCCGCAATTGGTTCCGGTTCCGGATTTGGTACGGGATTATCGCCGTTATTGCTGGCCACTGCACTGAAATTAAGGTTTTTGGCAACAAAGGCCATTGGATTGACGGTATATTTCCGTCCTTTTGACAGCCCCAGCCCGGCATTCACAGCCTCAAAAAAACTTAAACCGGCGTCCTGAGATTCCTTCCAGCTGAAAGGCCAGTAGGGGTGCCAGGGGGCGCTGTCTCTGTCCAGCTGAAAATGCAGATGAGGAGTGGTTGATGTGCCAGTGTTTCCGCTTGTACCCACGATTTGTCCTTTCAGTACATTCTGGCCTTCCTGAACGTCAATCCGGTCCATATGGTTATAGGCCGAATAGAGCGTTGTGAGTTTTCCGGGATTTTCCGGATCAGGGACATTAGGGTGTTTGATGACCACATGATGGCCGAAGCCTGTGCCTTGGGTTGAGGTTTTAACCACCTTACCATTGGCAATTGCCATGACCGGTGTGCCCATCGGCATTTTAATATCGATGGCTAAATGTGATCCCACATCTTCCTGATGGTCATACTCATAATTTCCGAGATAAACAACCGGATAGATGATTTTCGTGTTCCGGATGCTGTCCTGACTGGAATCTCCCCAGACAAGCTGGCTGTCGGGAAACTGCATTTTGCTCAGATCGTATTTCGGCAGGTCAATCAGTTCCGATTTTGGAATCTGATCAAACCGTTCATTGCTTTGTGTGTTCCAGTGCGTCCAGTTGGGGACTTTGCTCACCGGATATACTGTTCCGTTGAAGGGCTGGGGGGCGTCTAAAACGCTTGCCTTAAACCATACGCCTGCCTGTTCCCCAAAATAGACTAAAGTCATTAAAATGACCGTTGCCAAGGAAAGCCCCGCCCACTTAAGAATTTTGATCATTTTCGGGTTTAGCGGCTGCTTTGATCCTTTTTCTTTTCTTGCTTGTTTTCTGGTCATTTTGTTTTTATCAAAAAATCTTATTATTATAGCATAAAAAAGTGCGAGTCTCAAGAGTTCTTCGACTTTACTCAGAACCTTGGGCGAGTCTCAAGTTGGTGTATAATCATTTTTGATGCGAATTAAATCTATTACATTAAACGGTTTCAGAAATCTGAACAAAACCCATCTGGAATTGCCCTCGGACTCTAAGATTTTGAGTTTCGTTGGCCCGAACGGTCATGGGAAAACCAATGTGCTTGAATCAATTTTTCTACTGGCAATTTCTAAATCATTCCGCACGAATGAGAATGAGGATTTTATTCGTTTCGACGACGATTTTACTTCACTCAAGCTGGCATTGGAAAAAGGGGATGAGGTGACAGATCTGGAAATCATTGTTACCCGGAATCCTTCGAAAAAAATTCTCAAAGTCAACGGTGTGCAGAAGAAAGCAGTTGATTTTATGGGACATCTTAACGTGGTCTTTTTCTCACCGGATGATATGGGTATGATTCATCTCTCCCCGAGTGTTCGCCGCCG
>CAZSOH010000105.1:0-3943 GCA_964608535.1 uncultured Candidatus Peribacteria bacterium | reverse complement strand
TGAATAAGGGGCTTCAAGGGCTTCATGCGAAGGTTTGCTGGGTGATACTTTATTGAGTACAACTCTGCGCAAACTATGATATAAAGCTTCATCAGGAGTGATAGCGCCCCCTTCCACCAGCCCCTGAACCAGGCTTTCATCGCGCGATTCGTGAGTCAGGCACCCTTCTCTGAAAATCAGAACCTTTACATCGCCCGCCCGGCTGATCATCACCGATTTATTCCCAGGATTTCCCTCAAGAATCTGAACCGCGGCAAAGCAGCAGCCGCTTTTATTGCTGAGGGTTTCATCGTCTCGTATTGTGAGTTCGCATACGTTTACGATGTCTTCCGGCCGACTGTGAGGATAGGTTAAAAACGTTTCCACAAGGATTTCCGCGGCTCTATCGCCGGAGTCAGTACCACCCATTCCGTCAGCCACCACAACCAAATTGGCTTCCGGATGAATACCGATGCGATCCTGATTAAAAGACTTGGAATAATTTATACCCTTATCTGTTGAGGCGGCAATAATATCACCCGAGGCTGTTTCATAAGTGAGTATCCCTTCTTTAAGAGAATTTACACCAGCGCCATCAATCATTTCGGGAGGTTTGAGTTTGACGGTTTCATCATTTTCAGCAAGATAAGTCAATACGAGGGCATCTACTTCAGGGCCCTGGACCTTCTGCATCGAAATAGTGGGGTTAGGATCGATACTGCAGGGAGTATCTTCAGGTTCCGGAGGATTGAAGTCATCCTGAAATGAGCCAGTGTCTGATAGCTTCTTGTTCAGAGCGGCCGAAGCGGTCTGTCTGATGGAGCTGATATCGATGGCGGGATGCAGGTCTCTGGTGGGCGCCTCGGTCCTTTCTTCATCGCAGAGCGGATCCAGTGGTTTTGGAGAACCTTTACTCATAGCTTCTGTACAATTTCTGTAGTATTAAACCATAAAAATAAAAATAATGCAATAGTAACTGCTGACATTTTTCAGAACCTTTCTGAAAGGCAAAATGACATTGATTCCCGATAAGAATTCCACTACACTTTTTTAGAAATATGGCTAAAAAAACGATTAAAAAAATATTGCTCCTTGGCTCGGGCGCCTTGAAAATAGGTGAGGCAGGGGAGTTTGATTATTCTGGAAGCCAGGCCATCAAGGCTTTTAGGGAAGAAAAGATAAAGGTAACGCTCATCAATCCCAACATCGCCACCAACCAGACTTCAAAAGGGCTCGCGGATAAAATCTACTTCCTGCCGGTCACCCCTTATTTCGTTGAACAGGTCATCAAAAAAGAAAGGCCGGATGCCATTGCCCTCAGCTTTGGGGGTCAGACAGCCCTGAATTGCGGGGTGGCGCTGTGTGAAAGCGGAATTCTTAAAAAGTACAACGTGGCTGTTTTAGGTACGCCGGTTAAATCCATTCAGCTCACCGAAGACCGCCAGCTGTTTAAAGAAGCGCTGGAAGAAATCGGGATCAAATCGCCTGTGAGCGTGGCCTGTAAAGACATCCCTGAATGTAAAAAGGCGGTCAAAAAAATCGGTTATCCGGTGATGATCCGGGCCGCGTTTGCGTTGGGCGGATTGGGCTCGGGGGTGGCCAGGAACGATAAAGAGCTCAGTGCGGTACTCAAAAAGGCTTTTGCCACGTCGCCACAAGTGCTGATCGAGGAATATCTGAAGGGCTGGAAGGAGATTGAATACGAAGTGGTGCGGGACGGAAAAGACAATTGCATCACCGTGTGCAATATGGAAAACTTCGACCCGCTCGGCATCCACACCGGTGAATCCATCGTCATCGCGCCCAGCCAGACGTTAAGCAACCACGAATACCAGAAGCTCCGGAATATCGCCCTTAAAGTCATCCGCCATCTCGGCATCGTTGGTGAATGCAATATCCAGTACGCGCTTGACCCGAAATCCGATGATTATCGCGTGATTGAAGTGAACGCCAGGCTTTCCCGTTCCTCCGCCTTGGCCTCTAAGGCCACAGGTTATCCGCTGGCTTATGTGGCGGCCAAACTGGGCCTTGGCTACGCGCTGACCGAACTCAAAAACGCGGTCACCCGGAAGACCTCAGCCTGCTTTGAGCCGGCCCTCGATTATGTTGCCCTCAAAATCCCGCGCTGGGATCTCAATAAATTCCGTAAGGTGTCCGACCAGATCACTTCCGAAATGAAATCGGTGGGCGAGATCATGGCCCTGGGACGGAATTTTGAAGAAGTGATCCAGAAAGGGCTTCGTATGATTCAAGTGGGGGCGTATGGATTGGAGCCGGATACATATGATTTCCCAAATCTTGATGCCGCTATTAAAAACCCCACGCCGTTCAGGGTATTTGCCTTAGCGAAAGCCATCGACAAGGGGTATTCTGTTCAGAAGCTTCACCGGATGACCGGCATTGACCCTTGGTTTTTACATAAACTCAAAAACATCCGGACGCTCGCGAGCCGGCTGAAGCGGAAGAAAACCCTCACCAATATTTCAACCGATTTGATGAAAACGGTAAAGCAGGCCGGATTCTCCGACCGGCAGATCGGTCTTTTGGTAAAAGAAGAGGAGAATCTGGTCAGAAAATACCGAAAGCTTTTAGGGGTCATTCCCGTTGTGAAGCAGATTGATACGCTGGCGGCTGAATTCCCGGCCAGAACCAATTACTTGTACATGACCTATCACGGTGATAAGAATGATATTAGTTTTGCCGCCGTGAAGGCTGGACGCCGTCGTCCGGCCAAAAAAGCCATCGTAATTGGTTCAGGCCCTTACTGTATCGGCTCTTCCGTTGAATTCGACTGGTGCTGTGTGAACGCGGTCAAAACCCTTCACAAAAAGAAGTATGAGTCGATCATGGTCAACTACAATCCAGAGACGGTGAGCACCGATTTTGATGAATGCGACAAACTCTATTTTGATGAACTCAGTTTAGAGCGGGTGCTCGATATTTATGACAAAGAAAAGCCGAACGGTGTCGTAGTGTCAATGGGCGGGCAGATCCCTAATAATCTGGTCAATAAGCTTAAACACCATAAAATTAAGATGATGGGGACGTCGGCCGAAAGTATCGATCGGGCGGAAAGCAGGGATAAATTTTCGGCCCTGCTGGATAAACTGGAAGTCGATCAGCCGGAATGGAAAGCGTTTGTAAAAATCCAGGACGCTTACAGATTCGCCGAAAAAGTCGGTTATCCCGTCCTGGTGCGCCCCAGCTACGTGCTCTCGGGAGCAGCCATGCGGGTGGCCCACAATCACACCGAACTGGAAAACTTTCTGGGAAAAGCTGTGCGGGTGAATACGGAGGCGCCGGTAGTAATTTCCAAATTCGAAGTCGGCGCCCGGGAGATTGAAATGGACGCGGTCGCTCACAAAGGCGATATCCTGATTTATGCCATTTCTGAACATGTGGAAAATGCCGGTGTGCATTCAGGCGATGCCACGATCGTCCTCCCCCCGCAGAAAACCTATCTGGAGACCTTACGGCGGGTGAAAAAAATCGGCAAAAAAATCGCCAAATCCCTGAATATCACAGGCCCTTTTAACATTCAGTTTCTCGCTAAACAGAATCGCATCAAAGTGATCGAATGCAATCTGCGGGCCAGCCGCTCTTTCCCGTTTGTTTCTAAAGTGACCAAATACAATTTTATCGAAATCGCCACCAATGCCATGCTGGGCGAGGTTGATAAAAAGAAGCGCTACCAGACGGTAGATCTGGATTACGTGGGCGTTAAATTTCCGCAGTTCAGCTTTCCGCGCCTGAAAGGCGCTGACCCGGTATTGGGAGTCGAAATGGCCAGCACAGGTGAAGTGGCTTGTTTTGGGAATGATTTGGGGGAAGCTTTCTTGAAAGGCTTTTTGGCAACAGGGGGGCGTCTGCCGAAAAAAAACATTCTGCTTTCAATCGGTAAGCCGGAGGATAAAATGGACATGCTCAGTACTGCCAGAAAGTTAGCGGGCATGGGCTACAACCT
>CAZSOH010000104.1:0-3965 GCA_964608535.1 uncultured Candidatus Peribacteria bacterium | reverse complement strand
CAAAACCAAGAAACAAACAAAGACAACAAAGATTAAAAAAACAAGCCAACATCAAATGAGGATTGTATTAACGGAGGATAAAAACCGACAGATCCGGCGTATATGTAAGAAGGTAGGTCTGCCAGTGATAAAGCTGAAGCGGATCCGGATCAAAAAGCTTGAGCTTGGAGATTTGCGTGAGGGGAAGTGGCGTTTTCTGAAGCCTCAGGAAGTTGAAAACTTGAAAACTTGAAAACTCCTAACCTTAAACAATGTCAGTTTAAAATAGTTTTCAAGTTTTACATCAAGTAAAATGATACCTTGAGAAATTGTAAATAGTGTAACAAGTAGAGAGTTTTTTAATTTTTCAAATGCAGCATAAGCAATACATGCAACGGCGGCTCACAAAGGTTTTTGGAAATGTCCTGAATAAGGCGGTCAATCTGATGACTCCTTTTCAGGTTTTTAAAGCTTTTCTGAAAAAGGAAGGGGTGAATATCACCGAAAGCAAATACAACAGAATGAATCAGTTTGTTCAGCTTCTGATGAAAAAGAATGAGGAGCTGAATCTGACGCGCATTACTTCTGAGGAGGAAGTCTGGATAAAACATATTTTTGATTCACTGATTCCCACCCGTTTTATGAAACTGGAAAAAGGGATGAAAGTGCTGGACTTGGGAACAGGAGGAGGGATCCCCGGCATTCCTTTAGCCATCCTTTATCCCTCTGTTGAGTTTGTACTGGTGGATTCTGTTCAGAAGAAGGCTGAGGCGATAAAAGAATTTGTAAAAGAGCTGGGCTTGAGGAATGTAAAAGTAATCGCGGAAAGGGCTGAGGCGCTGGGCCGTCACCCAGATCATCGGGACCAGTATGATTATGTGCTTTCGCGCGCGCTGGCCGCTTTGCCGGTACTGATTGAATATTGTGTTCCGCTTATTCATCTTTACGGCCATGTGGCGGCTTATAAAGGACCGGATTATATGACGGAACTATTGCTTTCTAAAAAAGCGGTTACCAAGCTTCAGGCTGAGCCTCCTGTGATCAAGTTCTATAATTTACCGAATAATCTGGGGCAGAGAACCTTGATCCTGATCACCAAAAAACGGGTGACGCCGGATCACTTCCCGCGAAGGGTAGGGGTACCGAAGAAGGATCCGCTTTAGTCTTAAGTCTCAGGTCTTAAGTCATAAGCTATATTTACAATAAATACTATAATTACTGATTTACTAGTTATTCATGTCAAAACCTTATCAGCCCAGAGACAAGTATTTTCAGAAAGCGAAGGAAGAGGGATATCGGGCAAGGAGCGCGTATAAACTGGATGCCATACAGAAAAAGTTTCATATCATCCGGCCAGGCGATCAGGTTCTGGATCTTGGTGCCGCCCCCGGGAGCTTTATGCAATTTGCTTCCAAGATCGTTGGTGAAAAGGGCATAATTGTAGGCATCGATCTAAAACCAATTAAGTCTTTCAATTGCCCAAATATGCAGACTTTTGAGGGGGATATTTTTGATGAGGCTGTTTATGACGGGATCGACGTTTCTTTATTTGATGTGATCACTTCGGATCTGGCTCCTGCCACTACCGGCATCAAATCGGTTGATGCGGGCCGATCGTTTCAGCTGAATGAGCAGGTTCTTAGAGTTGCTGAAAAACATCTTAAAAAAGATGGTCATGTAGTGATGAAAGCTTTTCCGGGCGCCGACCATTCTGAGTTGATCCGGTTGACCAAAAAACAGTTTAAAACCGTTAAGCTCTTTAAGCCGGATGCAGTCAGAAAGTCGAGCAGGGAGGTGTATGTGGTGGGTTTAAACCAGGTATAATATGTATGAATTTGCAATTTACTTGCATTTGCAAATCACTTGCAAATTCATACCTGACTACAAAGCCGCTTTCACAAAATCCCTGAATAACGGATGCGGACGGTTTGGTCTGGATTTGAATTCAGGATGGAACTGGGAGCCGACCATAAAGCGGTGGTTTTTAACTTCCACAATTTCCATCAGTTCACGGTCGGGGGAAACGCCCGAGAAAATCAGACCGTTCTTTTCGAGATCTTTTTTGAATTTGTTGTTGAATTCATAACGGTGCCTGTGCCTTTCGTGGATCAGTTCTTCTCCGTAGGCTTTGTAGGCATGAGTTCCTTTTTTTACTTTGCATGGCCATGAGCCCAGGCGGAGCGTTCCACCCTTGGCCCGTTTTTCACTTTGGCCGGGCAGAAAGTGCACAACTTTGTTTTTTGCTTTCGGGGAAAATTCTTCCGAGGTGGCATTTTTGATCTGGGCCACATTTCTGGCGAATTCGATGGTCATGATCTGGGCGCCTAAACATAAACCTAAATACGGCACATTTTCTTCGCGGCAGTATTCGGCCACCATTAGTTTTCCCTCAGTTCCTCTTATGCCAAAACCTCCCGGCACGACTACGCCATCCACTTTGTGCAGCTTCTTCCATTCCAGCCGATCCTTTTTTTCGATCTTTTCTGCGTCGATCCAGACAATTTTCGGTTTTCGCCTAAAGTGGAAACTGGCTGATTTAATTGCTTCAATGACTGAGAGGTAAGCGTCATCCAGTTCATTGTATTTTCCGGCCAGCCCAATCTGTATTTCTTTATTGCTGGTTACAATGTTTTTTACCATTTTTTCCCATTCAGTGATCTTCGGTTTTTTGTACTTTAACGCTAATTTTTCACAAATGGTTTTGGTCAGGTCATATTTTTCGAAAATCAGCGGTACTTCGTAAATGGAGTCTACCGTTGGCGCCGGAATGACGGCTTCTTTGGCAACGTCGCAGAATTTTGAAATTTTAACGAGATGCTTATTTTCAATTTTCGCGTCTGCCCGCAGCATGATCATATCGGGGTGAATCCCCATACTCTGCAGAGTTTTGACAGAGAGCTGAGTGGGTTTTGTCTTTAATTCGTTTGATGATTTCAGGAAGGGGAGCAGGGTTAAATGGACAAACAGGCAGTTGTTTCTTCCTTCCTCCTGACGCATCTGGCGGAGGGCTTCGATGAAGGGCTGGCCTTCGATGTCTCCGACTGTTCCTCCAATCTCGCAAAGCATGACGTCACATTTGGTTTTTCTTGCCGCTTCCCGGATGCGCCGTTTGATTTCATCGGTGATGTGGGGAACGATCTGAATGGTTCCGCCTAAATAATCACCTTTGCGTTCACGGTCCAGCACTTCCTGGTAAATCTGGCCGGTAGAGGTTGAACTCAGGCGGCTGAGAGGCGTATCAATGAACCTTTCATAATGCCCCAGATCCAGATCCGTTTCGGCGCCATCGTCTGTCACAAAAACTTCACCGTGCTGAAAGGGGCTCATGGTGCCCGGATCAACGTTCAGGTACGGGTCAAGTTTTTGGGTGAAGACCGAATAGCCTGATGATTTCAGCAGATTGCCGATTGAGGCGGAAGCGATTCCTTTTCCGAGTGATGAACAGACCCCTCCTGTAACAAATATGTATTTGGGCATAATTTTATTTAATTATTTATCAATTAAATAGTGCGAGTGCGAGTCTCAAGTGCGAGAGTACAATATATTTGAGACTGTATTTAGTATTTTAATCCGGTGGCTTCGCGGACGAGCTGCATGGTGTGACGGGTGACCTCTTTTACTTTTGCCGCGCCGTTTGCCAGGATGGTCTCTACTTTCTTGGGATGGTTTTCCAGCTCCTTCCTTTTGTTTTGAAACGGTTCAAAGGTGTGCTGTATTTTTTCTAACAGTTTTTTCTTTGCGTCCCCATATCCCATACCGCCTTTTTTGAAATCATCTGCCATTTTTTTTGCTTCCGCTTTTGAGGCGAACAGCTTATACAGTTCATAAACGGTATTGCCTTCAGGTTTTTTCGGTTCATCCACCCCTTTTGAATCTGTCACGATTCCCATGACGGCTTTTTTGATCACATTGGGTTCCGCGAAAATCGGGATGGTGTTTTTGTAAGATTTGGACATTTTCTGCCCGTCAGTGCCGGGCACGACGGC
>CAZSOH010000103.1:0-4016 GCA_964608535.1 uncultured Candidatus Peribacteria bacterium | reverse complement strand
AAAAGATTTTCAGCGCCCGACTTTAAAAACGGCTTAAGATCCAAAGAGAAAACATTCGCACTGGCGCCAAAGCCAGACTCGGGAATGAAGCCATATCGCTCAGCGAATTTAACCGTGCTTTTGCTCGCTTTTATAAAAGCATTCTTAGCGCTGTCCAAAGCGTTATAATCAACATGATCTAAATTCTGTGCCATAACTAGAAAAATTGAAAATTAGAGGAATAGAACAATAAAGAAATGGAGTCTTAAACGACCTTCCCCGCCTCAATATTCAGGATCCGGCCTGGAAGCAAACTATGCACCAAAGGATCATGGGTGGTCAAGAGAACCGTCGCTCCTTCCATATGAAGCCGCCGGAATAAATCCACAATACTGCGGACATTTCCTTCGTCCAGATTTCCCGTCGGCTCATCAGCAATTAAAAGAGTTGGATTGTGGACCAGAGCCCGCGCGATCGCAATCCGCTGACGTTCCCCGCCCGAAAGTTGATTGGGGAAGTGGTCCTGCATTCCCAAAAGACCCACTTTATCCAGTACCTCGGGAACTCGCTGATGAATAAGCTGTTCCGGTTCTTCACAAACTTCCATCGCAAAGGCCACATTTTCAAAAACGGTTTTATTGGGTAAAAGTTTATAATCCTGGTACACCACACCAATCTTACGACGATAAAGCTGTAATGTATTAGCCTGCATTTCATTAATCACCATCTCATCCACTTCAACAGACCCTGAATCCGGTTTTTCAGCGCCAATCAAAAGCGCCACTACCGTTGACTTTCCCGCCCCGGATGCCCCGTTCAGAACAACCAGTTCATTGGGATGTATCTGAAAATTCACCTCGTTGAGGACGATGTGACGGCCATATTTTTTTGTGACATTGTGAAATGCAATCATAGATTTCCTTTTCTTTTTTAGGGTTTACCCTTTTTTCTTTTCCCTCTTACCCCATATTGGGGGACTTGGGAGAATTTAAAAAACTCACTCCAATTGTAAATAATTCTCCCCCAAAGAGAAAGGGGAGTTTAGAGTGGTGCGCCTGACAGGAGTCGAACCTGTGGCCTCCCGGACCGCAACCGGACGCTCTATCCACTGAGCTACAGGCGCACTAAAAGCGCGGTTATATTAGTATAAAAACAGAATAATGTGCAAGATTTCATGAAGAAAGCTATAATAATTGCGGAACCAATCAAGAATGCAAAAACCATTTAAACAAATCACCAACCAGGATCATCCTGTTTATTACCGGTTCATTGATAACAAAAGTGATAAAACGGTCGTTTTTGTGCATGGTCTTTTTTCGAGCAGTTCCATCTTCCGGCACTTCCTGAAGTTTATCAAAATGAATATCGTTCTGATTGAGCTGAGAGGAATTGTGTATTCCAGATGCAAAAAACCTTACCTGGATAATTATGTTGAAGACATACGCCTGATCCTGAAAAAAGAAAAAATAAGTAAAGGGGTTATCTTGGTGGGTTATTCGTTGGGATGCTCCATTGCAAACGCGTTCGCGAAAAAATACGATGCTATGGTCGAAAAAGCGATCCTTTTAGCCCCCATCAACAAAACCTTAAAAGAAATCGGGAAGCGGAACCTGATCCGCAATCTGATGACATCATTCGGAAAAAACTTTTTCAAAAAATGGAAAACCTACGTCCGCCGCGAAAACGGATGGTCATTCTTTAAAATTTTCGGATTATTCAACTTCAGCCTCCTCAAAGAAACTTGCCAGGAAACTGTCTTCACCCACAAATGCAAAATCATCATCATCAATGGAGGAAAGGCAACCCTGTTTTTCGATAAAAGCGCGAAATGCCTAAAGCTACCCAACATTCTTTACAAAGAAGTAAAGCATTTAGACCACTATCTTTTTCTCACAAAAGCCCGGATCCGGATCATCCAGAAGCACCTTTTGCCCCACCTTTTATCCGCCTAACCACCAACTGATTGCCGTAAGCGATCTGCAGCCTCTTTGGGATCATCTGCTTTTAGGATAAATGAACCTGCCACAAACACATTCGCCCCTGCCTCCCGGGCAAGCGGAGCGGTTTTATCGGTAATGCCACCGTCTATTGCGATATCCAGATCAGGATATTTATCGCGGATTTCACGGATTTTAGGAAGCACTTCCGGCATAAAGGCCTGACCGCCAAACCCCGGCTCCACCGACATGATCAGAACAGAATCCACCAGCGGCAAAACCTTTTCAATTTTAGATACAGGCGTTTTGGGATTGATCGAAACACCCGCTAAACATCCCAGCTCCTGAATTTTCTGAATATCTTTTTTTAAATCTTTACTAGCCTCCGCGTGGATAGTGATCGCGTGGGCGCCGGCTTTCGCAAACGCCTCCGTGTATTCATGCGGATGATTGATCATCAGGTGGCAGTCAAGCGGAACGGTTGTTTTGATTTTATCCACCACCATGGCCCCAATCGAAAGATTCGGCACAAAATTCCCGTCCATCACATCCACATGAAAAAGGTCGGAAAAAGGCTCAAGCTGCTGGAGATGATGATTGAGATCTCCATAATCCGCCCCCAATATTGAAGGGGCTATTTTAATTTTCGGCTTAACCGTTCGAAATGATATTGCAGTTTTGGTCATACTTTAGAAAATTGGATCATTGGGTATTGGCCATTGGGTATTAAAAATCAGTTATGTTTTTCAATCTCCATAATCTTCTTCACCCGTCTGGCATGGCGCTCTTCACCGGAAAAATCAGTTTCCAAAAAAGCTTTAACAATCTCAACAGGGTCATCCATCATCGGCGATCGCCCTCCTACCGAAACAACATTCGCGTTATTGTGCGCCCGGGCGCCTTTAGCCGCCTCAATGCTATAGGCCAGTCCGCAACGGATGCCATTAACCTTATTGGCAGCAATCGCGATCCCAACGCCATTCCCGCAAATCACAACTCCCTGCGTACCAGGACTTAGCGCCACCTGCTGACCCACCTTTTCAGCAAAATCAGGATAATCAGCCGACTCCGTACTATCTGTTCCCACATCCACAAATTCATACTGACCACCCAGCTCTTGTTTAATCCTCTCCTTCATCTCATACCCCGCATGATCTGAGCCTATTACGACCTTCTTCATAATATTTTAGTTAATTTGAAACTTGAGACTCGCACTTGAGACTGTTCGCTAGAACTGCTCAATAAACCGCAGATCATTCTCAAAAAACAGCCTCATATGATTGATCCGGTATTTGATCATTACCATCCGCTCCAGCCCCATCCCAAAAGCGAATCCGGTGTATTTTTCGGGATCATAACCAGCATTTTTCAGTACATGAGGATGCACCATGCCCGCCCCGGCAATCTCCATCCAGCCGCATTGCTTGCAAAGCCGGCAGGGAACACCGTCGGGGAGTTTGCCGTTACCGTGACAGATCGGACAAGTGCAATCCACTTCCATTCCCGGCTCCACAAACGGAAAATAACTCACCCGAAAACGGGTTTTGATGGTAGGGTCTTCAAAAATCTGCTGAAGCGCGTGAGTCATCACCGCCTTCAGGTTCGCCATCGAAATATCGGTATCCACCATCAGCCCCTCAAGCTGGTGGAACATGGGTGAATGGGTCGCGTCAGAATCTTTCCGGAACGTTTTGCCCGGAGCGATCACCCGGATTGGCGGATCATTCTTCTGCATATAACGAACCTGCACCGGCGAAGTGTGGGTTCTGAGCACGTATTTTTCCAGGTTCTTCACCCAAAATGTGTCGTGCATGTCCCGGGCAGGGTGAGTTTCAGGAATATTCAGATGGTCAAAGTTATATTCTTCCTTTTCTACTTCAGGCCCTTCCGCCAGTTCAAAACCCATCTTGGCAAAAATCTGTTCCAGATCATCGATGAACCGCGAAATCAGATGGCGATGGCCCACCCGAGGCTTTTTACCAGGCACCGTAATATCGATCCATTCTTCTTCCGCAATCGCGCTCAGTTTTTCATGCTCCAGCTCAGCATATCGTTCCGATACAGCCAGTTCGAGCCCTTTTTTGGCCATATTCGCTGCCT
>CAZSOH010000102.1:0-4027 GCA_964608535.1 uncultured Candidatus Peribacteria bacterium | reverse complement strand
AAAGAAATATCAGACATTACCGGAAAGAAACAGGGGGCTTTACGGACCTCCCTTTCCCGGGCTTTAAAGCGGTTTTCCCATCTTTATCAAAAGCTTTATTCCTGATTTAGGTGTAACAGTTTTTATCCTTTTGTGTATTAGCAGATGACATTATGAACTCAAACCAACCTAAACACATCATTGGCCGGCTCAGACAATTTAAAGGCTTCAAGGTCCGCGCGGACTTTGACCAGCAGGTTGTACGGGCCATCAAAAACGCTCATGCTGAGCGGGCTTTTGAACGGATCAGGAATGAACGTTCAGTTTTTACTATCTTAACCCAATTTTTTATGGGACATTCTAAAAAATATGTTGCCGCGTTTGCTGCCATTGTCTTGGTGGCGGGCGGTTTGTTTTATTTTAACCGGAACTCTTATGCCCACCATTTAAATCAGGCCCGGTACGCGCTGCACAAGCTGCAGAATGAGCTGGAAGGGAAAGATACTGTCGCCTTCCTTCCTTCCGCTTACGCTCAGGACGCTTCCGCTGCGGCTGAGGCTGAGGTGGATGAAACGCTGGTCTCCGACCTGGCGGGAGAAGTGGTGCAGGAAACCGAAGCCGCGATTGAAGCCGCTGAAGACATTGATAACCCTGAAAAGCTCGGAACTGCTTTAACAGAAATCAGCGATCTCCAGGATGAATCCGTGGATACGCTGGCCGACGCGGTTGAGGCGGTTGCGTCTGACACTGCCACGGAAGAAGTAGCCGTAGCCCTTCAGACCACCACTAAACAGCAGGCTCTTGTGACTCAGGCCATTGACCATGTTGAGGCGGCTGCCGGCAGCGGTGAGACAGCGGTGAATATCGACATTGAAACGACTCAGGATGAGGAAGCTGCTGCTGATACTGATACCGCCGCTCTGGAGGATCAGGGCAGTTCGGATGAGTCGACTGAGGAGAGTGAGGATGCTGAAGATAAAAGCGGTGAGGAAGAGCTTTCCCACGCAAGTGAACAGCTTGAAGAGGCCAAAAAACTGGTCGAAGAGCTCAGGGAGAGCGGACTGGAAGCTGAAGTTCTCAGTAAACTGGAAAGCAAACTCGCTAAAATTGAGGCAGCCCTTGAAGAAGGAAAACTCGGCCGGGCAGAAGGTCTTACCACTGCTGTTAATGCCAGAGCCAGGAATGTTATCCGGAAAGCGGAAAAAATGACTGAAAGAGTCAGGAAGACAGAAGAAGAGGGCAAAGAGGACGATAAGAGCGATGATGAAGAAAATCACGATCAGGATGAGACGATGACAAACGAGGAGATGAACCAGGAGGAAGTCACTGACGGCGCTCAGGATGATGACAAGAGTGAAGATCATAAAAAAAGCCAAGAGGAGAATAAAGAAAAGAAGAAAGAGAAGGAGGAGGACAAGCATGAGGATAAAAGTGATGATGATAAGAGTGAGGATCGTGAGGTGACTTCTGATACAACTGATGCCGCCGCTACCGACACCACTTCTGTCAGCGCTGATGAAGCCTCTGCCGCCACTGTATCCGAGGTTAAGGCTAAGGATAAAGATAAGGCTGAAGAAAAAAAGGAAGATGATGACGGCGCTTCATCTGATATCAAAATAAAGGCGTCTGTTAAAACCAAAGCCAGTTTAGAACATGAGGATGACGATAAGGAGGACTCAGATTCCGAGTAATTCCAAAACCGAAAGGGACTTTTGACACTATTTTGGCCAGGGGACGGGAGATTTATTCTTCCGTCCTTTTTGGTGTGTTTAGCTTCTTGATTTTCTTTGCCGGCCTGCTATCATTCACGCCTGCCTATATAAAGTATAAAGCCCTATGGATACCTGTAACTATAAACTGGTTGTTGAACCGACGGAATCGAGAGTGATCCGGAACGAAAATGATTTTTATACGTTCAGAATCCCGTTGGGCTTACTGCAGGAACGGGACCCCAATCTTTTGCAGACGGTTGTAGATACGGCCCATGTGGCTTTCGGGCACAATACTCCCGACAGCAAGACCGTCATTATCACCTGTCCGGAAGGGGCTTCTGCCACTTTGCAGTGGCTTTTGGATGAACTGAGCGCGTTTGATGTAAAAGTGCGGGAGCAGTCTGAGACGAAATTTGTCAGTTTCAGTGTGCTTGAAAGCTGTGAACTGTCCTGCGTTGACCGGCGTCTGGACGACCGGGGGGCTGATCCTGTTTCGAAAGTCGCCCAGCTGACCCACGCGGGCGGGGCATTGGTTCTGCATCCTAAATTAAAAGGCGAGATGCCTGCCCACCACATTGCCGGTTTACGCCGGAATATTGAGGCGGTCGCACGCCTTGGGGCGCCTGTCGGCCGTCTGGATTATCATTTTGGGGCGGAAGGCGGGGGCGGTTGCGGGATGTACAAGGCGCTTTCTAAAGCGACGCCGGCTGTCGCGGAAATCCTGAGAGGGCCGGAGGATGTTGTTGAGATGCTTCGGAGCGTGCGGGATGACCTTGGCCGGGTTCTTGCCACCGACTGTAAAATCACCGGTTCGGTTGTTTATGGTGATAATGACACGATGATTTATGATCTGGATGAGCCGGCTGACCGGGAAGCGCTGGCCGCGGAGCGGGAACTGGTTTTATAAGCATCTAATTGAAGGGGCTAGCCTTTGCAGGATTTTTTGTATATTGGTTTATGCATTTCCTATCCACTTCCTGAAATGAATTCAGGATGTGGAATGGTTTTTTGGTATAATTTTGTTTGTTATTTAAAACAAACCTATGAAAACCATCCTTTCCCTCCTTGCCGTCTTCCTTTTTATTCCTGTTGCCCAGGCCTCTTTTTCTGACCTCCCTGAATCGGACCCGCATTTTGGGGCGCTTTCGTATCTGGAACATGAAGGGGTGATCGGGGGCTACAGCGACGGCACGGTTCGCCCCAATAATCAGATCAACCGGGCGGAACTGGTGAAAATATTGGTGGAGGGTCTGGGGAAGAAGACCAAAAGTTCGCATAAAAACTGTTTCCCCGATGTAAAGGAGGAATGGTTCGCGCCTTACGTTTGTTACGCGCTCGAAAAAGACTGGGTGAAGGGCTATCCGGACGGCACTTATCAGCCTGGGCAGAATGTGAACAAGGCGGAAGCCATGAAGATCATTCTCAACGCTTTCGGCGTCAAAGAGGGGACTCCTTCTAAATCCTATTATAAAGACGCGCCTTTCGAGGCCTGGTACGCGCCGTATCTGGAAGCCGCCAAACAAAAAAACCTGCTCGAAGAATCGGGCTCGTATTTTTATCCCGGTAACTTCCGCACCCGCGGGGAGGTGGCCGAAATGGTCGCGCGGATCATGATGATCGATTATATGGACGACCCTGCGTATACCGATGAAATCGGCGCGGAGTTCCAGACCTTCCTTCTGCTCCTGCGTCTGCGCGAAGAAAACAATGTGAGTACACCCTTAAAACTCAATCCGGCCCTGACCCGTTCGGCCCGGGAGCACAGCGAAGACATGGCCGAAAACATTGGCGACATGAGCCATCAGGGTTCCGACGGGAGTGAGTCGTGGGACCGTATGAAGAAATACATCGATTATCCCGGGAGGGCAGGGGAGAATGTGGGCAAAGGCGCCGTTTCGGCCTACAGGACTCCTTATCAGGCGGTGAAGGGCGTCCACGACAACATCTTTATGCCCGAACCCCACGAATGCCACAATCACCGAACGACCATCCTGGCGACCTGTTTGGCGTTTACGGAAGTTGGGATTGGGGTGTATGTGAAGGATAATAAGATGTATTTTACGGAGGATTTTATTACGGAGTAGTGGGGTATAATTACCAGTTGTCAGAAATATTATTCAGCGCTAAAGTAATATCTATCAGTAAAAAGTTCTATGAATAAAGAAAGCTATTTAAATGACACCTTCAAAGCAATAGGGTCAGTATTGGTTGTCGTTCTACCAATTTTACAATTCGGATTCACTTGGTTGCCAGAAAATATAAGTGGACTGTATGTAAATAAAGAAAGTTTCTTTTTTACATCACTGATTACCCTATTACTTTCTATTTTTATAATT
>CAZSOH010000101.1:0-4091 GCA_964608535.1 uncultured Candidatus Peribacteria bacterium | reverse complement strand
CACGCTTCAGAAAAAGCGAAAAAATTACTTCACCAGAAACCGATCGAATTATAAATATGGAAGACAGAGAATCAAATGTACAGGAAGTGAAAAAAGAAAAAGAGCTCGCGGCCCTCAGTTATCTGTGGGTATTCAGTGTTTTCATTCTGCTCGCGAAACGGGACAGTGAATTTACACAGCATCATGCCAGGAGAGGATTTGTCCTTTTCTTAGCTTCTCTTTTACTGTGGATAGTGCCGGTTCTGCGTTACGCCGAATTTGTGATTTTAATACTGGCAGTGCTTGGGTTCATAAAGGCAGCTCAGGGCGAAGAAAACCGAACCCCGATTTTATCCGAAATAGCAGACGGAACCCTCAGGCTCAAACATCTGAAACATTACTGGCATTACACAAAACACGGAGCGATCAAAGTGATAAAGCCGGATCATGTTACTCCCCGGATCACACAGGAGCTCATCAATCAGGAACGTGAGCTGACGGAGCAGGAAAAGCTCCTGAAAAAAGAAAAGCAGCTGATTGGCACTGAAGAAAAAAAACTTTCCACCCTTTATCACCGGGTACAGGAAGATGAAAAACGGCTCGACGCTTTGTCGGATGAAATGCAGACGCTTGAGCAGAAAGTGGATCAACTGAAAAAACAATAATTCCTCCGGGAGTCAGTCCGCCTGAGGCGGAAGGAATCAGAATTCGGGACTTGTTTTTACCGATTCCCGACTCCCGATTCCCGACTCCCGATTCCCGACTCCCGATTCCCGATTCCCGACTCCTGATATTGTCATCTTGTCATTTGGAAAACGAGGCGGTAAGATAGTTGAAGAAAATAAACCCGTCAAAATGTATAAACGCATCATGCTCAAGATATCCGGTGAAGTACTCGGCGATAAAAAAGGCGAAGGTATTGACCCGGAAGCGCTCACTAAAATCGCTAAAGAAATCGTGAAGGTCCAAAAGGAAGGGATTGAAGTGGTGATTGTTTGCGGAGGGGGGAATATCTGGCGCTATCGTGACACTAAAAAAGCGGGAATCGAAAGGACAACCTCCGATTACATGGGCATGATGGCCACCATCATGAACGGAGTGGCTCTTCAGAGCGCCATTGAAAATCTGGGCGTGCACAGCCGGGTAGCCACCTCGCTTGATCTGCCCCAGATTGCAGAACCTTATATCAGAAGAAGAGCTTTGAGGCATCTGGAGAAAAAGAGAGTTGTCATTTGCGGAGGGGGAACGGGCAATCCTTATTTCACGACCGACACGGCCGCCGCGCTTCGCAGCGTTGAACTCAATTGTGATGTGATTCTGAAGGCCACCAAAGTGGACGGCGTTTACGACGCGGATCCGGAGAAAGTTAAAACAGCTAAAAAGTATAAAAAGCTCAGCTTTCAGGAAGCCATCGAAAAAGATCTGAAGATCATGGACCAGACCGCCTTCTCGCTCTGCCGGGAAAGTAAAATGAAAATTCTGGTTTTCAATATGCATAAAAAAGACGCGATCTTAGAAGCCGCCAAAGGCAAAAAAATCGGCACCCTAGTCTCATAATTCAGTACTTATAACTTACAACTTATAACTTACAACTAAAATGATGGATGAATTAGTAATAAAATGTCAGGACGCGCTTGACCACTTGCATCAGGAATTTGCAAAAGTTCAGACCGGCCGGGCCAGCGCCGCTTTGGTGGAAGATATTCAGGTGGACAGTTACGGCGCCAAGATGCCTCTTAAAGGGGTGGCCACCATTACGATTCCTGAACCGAAGCAGATTGCCATTCAGCCTTTTAATAAAGATCAGCTTACTAATATCGAAAAGGCGGTCATCGAAGCGGACATCGGGCTTGTGCCTCAGAATGACGGCAATTTTATCCGTCTGAATATTCCGCCGCTGACGGAAGAACGGCGAAGGGATTTAGTCAAGATGGTTCATCAGTTTGCTGAGGATGCCAGAATCTCTGTCCGGAACGCGCGCCATGAAGCCCTGAACACCTTTAAGCAGATGGAAAAAGATAAGGAAATGAGTGAAGATGAACTTCGCGGAAAAGAGAAAGCGGTCCAGGAGAAGGTGGATGAATTTAATAAGATGGTCGAAGAAGCCGCCAAGAAGAAAGAAACCGATATTATGACCATTTAACTTCAGCTTTAAGCGTTAAGTGATAAGCCATAAGCTCATTATAAATTTAAAGCTTACTGCTTACAGCTCATATTTATGCTAATTACCGTAATTGCTTTCATCATCATTTTCTCAGTTCTCGTTCTCGTCCACGAGTGGGGTCACTTTGCGGCCGCCCGGCGCGCGGGGATTAAAGTGGAAGAATTCGGCATCGGCCTGCCTCCGCGGGCAAAGGCCCTGCACACCGATAAAAAAGGAACGGTCTATTCGCTGAACTGGATTCCTTTTGGAGGTTATGTCCGTCTCTTTGGTGAAGACTCATCGGATCCGAAGGTACTGAAAGACAAGAAAAGCTTTGCCAGCAAGACTATGGGACAGAGGACTTTAGTGGTTGTAGCAGGGGTCCTGATGAACTTCCTGCTGGCCTGGGTGCTCATCACCATCGGCTTTACCTTTGGTATGAAGCCGTTTCTGGTGACTCAGGCGGATCTGGACGCGGGCATGGAAAACGGAATTGTCGAAGCCAAAAAGATCCTTTACGTCCACGACATTGATCCGGAAGGAGCCCTGAGCCAGACTGAAATTAAAAGCGGGGACTACATTATTGAAGTCAATAACATTCCGGTGAGCGAGGAGCTGGATCTTCCATCGGTGATCAGGCCCAACGAACAGGTTGTGATCAAGTATGTGCATGAGGAAAGAGAAGAAATAGCAACTGTTCTGGCCAATGCGGAAGGGAAAGTGGGAATGACGATATCCCTTGAAAATTTTATTTCTGACGTCAAAAAAATCAGTTATCCATTTTACATCGCCCCTTTCAAAGCCTTTTCTGAAATGTGGAGGCTTTCGGTGCTTACGGTCAAGATGCTTGGGAATGTAGTGGTGAGTGTGGTCGCTAAATTTACGGTTCCGGCTGGCGTTGCGGGGCCGGTGGGCATTGCGAAAATGACCCATTACTTTGCCAAACAGGGCTTTATGGCGCTAGTTCAGTTTACCGCTTTGCTTTCCATTTCGCTCGGCGTGATCAATATCATGCCCTTCCCGGCGCTGGATGGGGGTCGCTTCCTCTTCATCGCCTACGAACTCATCACCAGAAGACGCGCCAACGCCAAAGCCGAAGCCATTGTGCACACCGTGGGCTTTGCCCTTTTGATGCTCCTGATCCTGGCGATCACATGGCATGATATTGTGAATTTGTTTTAGTTTGCCTGAGGATATTCCAACCATCATCCTGAACCATGTGTTGGGCCCTGCACTGAACTTGATTCAGGACCCAATTTTAATAATAAACGGGATTCTGAATTAAATTCAAGAATGACCTAATGGTTGTTGTATCTTTGCCCTTGATCCAAGAAAGAAGAGGTGTTTTTAAAATTGATGAAATATATAAAATATGGTTTAATAATTTTCCATATTCTTTATCATGAAATCACTCAAATTTCCTGAAAAATTAGAGCAAACGCCAATAGTATCGATTGCTGAAGCAATCGGAATGCCTGAGTGTAATGCATCCGCAGTTCTGGAACATGAGAATCCTGGCGGATCACACAAAGACAGGCCTGCCCATGCAATTCTAAAAAAGGCAATTGATGCTGGTGATTTGCGAGATGGAATGAGGGTGGTTGAATATACCAGTGGATCAATGGGGATCTCAATTGCCAGGTTTTGCCGTGGTATTTACGAGGCAGTCTTATGCATGCCTGAAAATATCAGCCAGGAACGCGAACAGTTAATCAGGGAATTAGATGCAGATCTAATTCTTACTCCAGCTGATCGTGTATTAACCGATGAAGACAAAAAACGAGGTTTATGCCAAAGGGATATTTGGCTGGCTGGCACAAGAAAAGAGGCTGAGAGGATTAAATCAGATGATCCTGAAAATACTTTTCTGGTAAATCAGTCTGATAATCTCGACAACCTACGCTCATTTCATGCGCTAGGACACCAAATTCTTGAACAACACCCTGAGCCAATTGATTACTTTATATGT
>CAZSOH010000100.1:0-4104 GCA_964608535.1 uncultured Candidatus Peribacteria bacterium | reverse complement strand
AGGCGGATATTGATGCTGAAACCGATCCCGCGCGTCTTGCCGGCCTTCAGAAATACCAGGAATTCCTTCAGGGAGCCGGAGAGACCATGGAGAACGTCCAGACCTCCATTGACCAGCTCAATGAACTGAAACGGGTGTTCCTGGATAGCTACGACCCTTCGATGGATGTTCAGCATATGGATGTGAACGAAATCCTCGGCCCCGGACTTTTTGACCGCATAAAGACCAGTATTTTTGGCGAGAGTAATCTGACCGGCAAAGCCAAGGAGCAGGCTGACGCGGATTCCGCCCTTGAAGTTTACGGAGTCATGCTGGAACGGCAGGCGGATATTGACTTTCTGAAGAAGGGAAGAGTTGAAAGAGTCGGGGAAATTATGGTCTCTAAAGTAAAAGGCGATCTTGAAGATAAGATTAAAGAGAACGCGACTGCGCTTGCCCAGAATGTTGCCGGCAAGGCTATGTTTACCGTTAGTTTTGTAGGCGACGCCCTGCAGGCTTTTCAGGATGAGGCCCAGAAAGGCATGTTCCGCGGACTGGCCAGAGCGTACAACCGCCGACGGGAAGCTCTGGCTGAACAGTATCCCGACAAAACTCCAGCTGAACTTCATGAAATCGCTGTTCGCGAAGTCAAAGAAGATCCGTATCAGGACGCCAAAGGCCTTACCTTTAGCAAATACGGCAATATTTTAGAAAACGGCGACTGCAGCGGCACTTCGAATCCGCTCTGTATCCAGGACGATGTTTTCTGGACGGCAATGGGTAAAACGTATAATTACAATAACCGCTGATGAAACAAAAAACGGAACGAATTTACTGGGTTGATTCCCTTCGGGGCCTGGCGATCGTCATGATGATCATTTTCCATTTTGCTTTTGATCTCCACTATATGAAGCTGGCCGATCTTGAACTTTATTCTGGTTTCTGGCTGGTTTTTGTGCGGGCGATCCAGTTTCTCTTTCTTTCGCTCGTCGGGGTTTCGATGCACCTTTCATTCAAATCAAAATCTGACTACAAAATGTTTTTGCACTTCCAGATGAAACGAGCTCTTAAGCTCTTTGGTGTTGCCCTTATTATCACTCTTGTTTCTTATCTCATCATCCCCAAGGGCTATATCCGTTTTGGCGTGATCCATTTGATCTCAGTCTCTATCGCGGTCTGCGCCCTACTGATCCGGTATCCACGATTACTTGCTGTCCTGATCATCATGTTCCCTATCGCGGGGAAATTTCTTTCCAAGATTCATGTCGTCACCTCTCTCCTTCTTCCTTTCGGGATTATGCCGAGGGCTTTTTACACGGTGGACTATTTCCCGATTTTTCCCTGGATGTCTGTTGTGTTTGCCGGGATTGTCGCCGCTTATCTACTGGACCATTTCAAGCTCCTGAAAAACGGCTTTTATCCAAAGCGCTTTGTTCCTCTGGAATCCATCGGCAAACGGTCACTTTTAATTTATCTGACTCATCAGCCAGTTCTCATTGCCATCATTTACTTGCTTTTTAAGTAAAATATGTTAAAATATTAAACCATATTTTGCCCGCAAGCCTTATGAACCAGCACGAAGCCACTGAACACCTCGATCTTCCCGATTCCGCTTACCGTGTCCATGAAGCGCGTATGTTTCTTGATGAGGCTTATCGAAACGGAACTTTTGACGGACGGCTGAACCACCTTACCTATGTACAGCTAATGGCCATCCAGGAGGAGCTTGACCGGTTCGCTGACTATGAAGAAGGATCACCCATTTTAACCGCTATCCGGTCTGCCTGCCGGCGATTATTTAAACGTGCCGATAGTCCTGACGCCACTCCTCTGGCGAGCCTGAAACAGGAGCTGGATGAGGCAATTCAGCCTTTTGAAACTGCCCGAGAAGCAATCGGCGTTTATCTTGCCTCTTTTATTGATTATGTGTCCGCCCTTGACCGGCGAACCCGGACAAACAACGTTAATGAATGGACGCTCAGACATCTGATCGAAGCTGCCGAAGCCCAGATCAGGCCTCAGGTAAATTGCGGGATTATCTGTATTTCGGTCAATGAATCCTTTGAGGCCAACCTTGCCTTTGTCAAAGAGCATATTATTACTGCCATGCACATGCACCACTTAAATAGGGGGCGGCGGTAATTTGGTTGAAATTTTATCTGCAGCTGGTAATCTAAGTCAGCTTGTTTTAATTAAGCAGTAAATGCTTAAGTGTTAAGTAATAAGTGCTGGCACTTACACCTTTACCACTAATACCTTACACCTTAAAAAAATAAATATGCCCGACCTTAAACCCAATGAAATTGAGAACCTCCTTCTGAAGCTCACTGAGCTTAAAGAAAAGTACCAGGATGCTAAAGTCGTCCTCAGGAGTTATAAGGTGAGGTCAGAGCGGCTGACCCAGCTTAAACGGGCCAAAAAAGATATCAATGAACAGATTGAAGAAGAAAAGAAGACAATCGAGGATGGTTTTCTGGAAGACAGCGATTACGAACAGGCCGCTAATGATGAGCTCACACTAAAAAATCAGATCAAGGAAAAGTCCGCTGAGCTGCGTCAGGCGATGGCTAAAGTCAATAAAGGCCAGGATCTTTCCTCCTACGATTACAATATAAAAGGTGAGCCGATGAAAGTGCAGGTCGAGCGGGTGGTAAAGGTTTACATCAACGGCACGGAGCAGAAATAGGGTTTAGCTTGCAGAAGATCTATTTCTATTTGCCTTTATCTTCAAGCATCATCTCCATGCCTTTTTCTTTCTCATCCATACGATTGAGTAGTTTTTCTTCGATGGTTGTCACTCCATAGCCAGCGTCCAGAATCGCTGTTTCTATTTTTTTGTCGAGCCCTGTTATCAGCAAAAGGCCAACCGCCAGCAGTAAAATCCCCATGGTTTTTTTAAACCAGCCGTTCGGGTCTGCCGCCCATCTGAGCTTTACTACAATACGCTGACCGAAGAAGGCGATCAGCCCCAGCAAAAGCGCCAGCCCCAGCGCGTAGACCAGAAGATAAAAGACGCCAAGAAAGAAGCTTTCGGGGAGAACGATCCCCAGAATGACAAAGTAAGTGGGGCTGCAGCTACTGAATACCGGCCCCATCGCGGCTCCGATAGCGACCGCGCTCCACCTTGAGGTGGACGGCTGCTGGCCGGCTTTACTGAGAAGCTTTCCTGAACCCTGCTCAAATCCAATTTTCTGAGTGATCCACGACCATAGCTTAGGAAAAACCATAAAGAATCCGATCAATCCTAAGATTCCCCCGGATACGTAGGGCCACACCGTGTTCGGGATTTCGATAAACAGTGTTGTGGCCTTTAAGAGCAATGTAAAAATAACAATACTCAGAACCAGTGAACCAACCACGATAAATGGTCTGGCACGGTCCTCACTCCCCGCGCTCCCGCCGATGATAACCGGCAGAAGCGGCAGGATGCACGGGGCCAGAATGGTGAGCATTCCGGCAATAAATGCTGTACTCAGTAAAAGTAAATCCATTGGGTTTCATTTTATGATGCAAAGAAAGCTTTAATATCCGCAATACCTCCCCCCAGTTTTTTACTGGCGACTGTACCATCCGCGTTTAAGAAAACAAAAGTGTGCTGTGAAATGATCCCGTATTCCTTTTTAAGAGCTGTATACGTATCGTAGTCTGTTTTCAGCACGACTACATTATCTCCCAGCCCTTCGATACCCTTTGTGATTTCGGCATCAGCGGCGCGGCAGCTTGGGCACCATTTAGCGTGAAAGAAGAGTGCAACCTTTTGTTTGCCTTTATACTGTGCCAGTTTTTCCTCTGAATATTCTGTGTAAACTGCCGCGTCGGTCAATGAATCTTTTTCCTCTTTTTTCATAGAATCCCCTTCTTCCTTTTTCCCGTCCGTACCGGCACGGGCGGGCATCATCTTATCGTCATTTTCCATCATTTCCTCACCTTCATCCATCATCGCGCCACCTTCTTCCATCATTTCCTCACCTTCCTCCATCATCGCACCGTTTTCCTCCATAACCCCCGACACGACAGTGTCTTCGACTGATCTGGAACCTAATTTGCAACCCGAAAGGGCAGTTGCTGCTATTAAAATAAATAGGATAGAAATTAATTTTTTCATGATTAAATTTAATTAAGTAT
>CAZSOH010000099.1:0-4161 GCA_964608535.1 uncultured Candidatus Peribacteria bacterium | reverse complement strand
AGAATGGTTATTGTACAAAAAAACCCGCCTCCTAATGAAAGTAAGGCGGGTTTAGTTGGGATTGAATTTATTTTGCCAGTTCTTCGTCAATCATGGTTTTGAAGACGCTGAAGGGCTGTGCGCCTGATAACTTCCGGCCATTTACAAAGAAGGCGGGTGTTCCTGAGACGCCGTATGACTGACCGTCCTTGAAATCGTTGTTGACTTCATCGGCATATTTTTCTTCATCGAGGCAGTTATTGAATTCTGAAGTTTTCAGCCCCATTTCCCCAGCCCACTTTTTAAAGTTTTCTGTGCTAAAAGAACCCTGATTGCTGTACAGCTTGTCATGATAAGCGAAGTATCCCTTGTCTCCGCTTTGTTCTTTCGCGCATTCAGCCGCGATTGCTGCCGCTTTCGCGTTGGGATGGAAACTGAGAGGGAAATCCCGGTAAACCAACTTTACTTTTCCTTTGTCGATATACTCAGAAATCAGATCCGGTAAGGTATTCTGATGAAAACGTCCGCAGAAAGGACATTCAAAATCTGAGAACTCAACAATGGTGACCGGTGCGTTTTTGTCTCCTTTAACCGCATCGTCATCTACACTGACATCAACTGGCCCGCTGGGAGCCTGCGCGCCTGCCTGAGCCGCGCGCTGTTTCTGTATATACTGTTCAATTCCTTCCTCAACTTTTGCCATGAATTCTGAGTCATCTAAGTTAGACTCTCCCGCTTTTGAAAGAGAAATTCCAGCCAAAAGGATGGATGCGATGGAAAGCACCAAGGCAAAAACCGTGATTCTGGAATGGGCTTTATTAAACATAAGTGTTTTGTGTTAACAAATAATTTGCTAAATTATTTTAATGACTCCATTCTGAAAAGGCAAACGGTTTACGTTGCCTAAACAACACAAATTATTCAGTATTTTGCGAAATCAATAGTCTATTCCTTTAATGGCTTTCTTCACTTTTTTGTAATAGTGCTTTACTTCTTTGATTTCGGAAACCAGATCCGCCTTTTCAATGAGCCAGTCAGGAGCGTTTCTTCCTGTGAGGAGCAGATGAGTTTCATCCGGACAGGAGCTGATTAACCTCCGGACGTCGTCCTCTTTCACCAGGCCAGAATTCATACAGTTGATGATCTCATCACAGATAATCATGTCAAAGCTCTGACCGGCCAGTTTCAGGGCTTTTGACATTGCCTTTTCCCCTTCTTCAAAATCTTCCGGTTCATTTTCAAAACGGAAAGTTTGTTTTTCTTCGTTAAAACGCTGTTGTCCAAATCGATGGACACTAATTTGATTTTTCAGCATCTCGAAAACTGACTGCTCCCCATAATGGCTTCCACCCTTATCAAAAAAGACCATGGCCACCTTTTTGCCCCAGCCTAAGCCACGAATCGCGGTACCAACCGCCGAAGTGGTCTTTCCTTTGCCGTTTCCGGTGATCACTAAAATCATAATAAATCCCAATATATAGTAGGTGTAACATAATCTTGATACAATATATGGGGTATCGTCAAGAAAAATATTTTGACAAGAAAATGCGATTAGATTAGCATGGGGAAGCATTTGAAAAACAAAAAAACTTGGGGTTTCCCCAGTCTCTATTGCCCTCCAAATCCAAAAAAATCAATCAGTACCCATTTTTGTGATGTGGTGTTCTTATGAGCCCCCAAATGGTGTTTTTCACCCCCTTACTATTTAATAACGGCAAAAACAAATGACGAATAAAGGTCTTAAAATCGAACGTTTTTTTACTAAGAAAGGAGCTGATCCTCTCGACACAGTCAGGTATGAAAAACGAAGCTGTAAAATCACCAAAACTGACGGATCTGTGGTTTTTGAAATGAATGATTTTGAAATCCCAAAGAACTGGTCCCAGAACGCAGGTGATATTATGATTTCTAAGTATGCCAGAAAAGCAGGAGTTCCCCACATGAATAACGATGGCTCAGTTAAAAAAGATAAGGAGGGAAATCCTGTTCTGGGTCCTGAAAAAAGCGCTAAACAAGTGGTGAGCCGTCTCAGCAAATGCTGGCGCGAGTGGGGTGAAAAATACGGCTATTTTGAGGATGCTGAATCAGCGGAAGCCTATGAAGATGAAATGAACCATATGCTGATCCGCCAAATGGCCGCCCCTAACTCTCCCCAGTGGTTCAACACGGGCCTAAAAACAGCCTACGGGATCAACGGCCCTGCCCAAGGCCATTTTTACGCGGATCCGGAAACGGGTGAAATCAAAAAATCTGAAGACGCCTATACCCACCCTCAGCCTCACGCCTGTTTCATCCAGTCCGTTGAAGACGATATGGTGAATGAAGGCGGTATTATGGACCTGTGGGTCCGGGAAGCCCGCCTGTTTAAATACGGTTCCGGCACCGGTACTAATTTTTCAAAAATCCGCGGGCGCGGCGAACCGCTTTCCGGCGGCGGACAGTCTTCCGGACTGATGTCTTTCCTTAAAATCGGAGACCGGGCGGCCGGCGCTATCAAGTCCGGTGGCACCACCAGGCGCGCTGCCAAAATGGTCTGTCTGGACGTTGACCATCCTGAAATTGAAGATTTTATTGACTGGAAGGTGGAAGAAGAAAAGAAAGTAGCCGCCCTGATCGCGGCGGGTTATGATAGCGATTTTAACGGAGACGCTTACGCTACGGTTTCCGGCCAGAACTCCAATAATTCAGTCCGCCTCAGCAATGACTTTCTGAAAGCGGCAGACAATGACGCTGATTTTGACCTTATCCGACGGAAAGACGGCAAAAGCTTCAAAACCCTGAAAGCCCGCGACCTCTGGAAGAAACTCGGTTTTGCTGCCTGGGCCTGCGCGGATCCCGGCGTACAGTTTGATACCACTATCAATGAGTGGCACACCTGCCCAAAAGACGGCCGCATCAACGCCTCCAATCCCTGCAGCGAATATATGTTTTTAGATAACACAGCCTGCAACCTCGCTTCTTTAAACCTGCTAAAGTTTTTTGACACGGCCAGCGGAAAAATCGATGTTAAGGCCATGCGCCACGCGATCCGCTTATGGACTATCACGCTTGAAATCAGCGTTCTGATGGCGCAATTCCCAAGCTTCGAAATCGCGGAACGCAGCTATCAGTACCGCACTCTCGGCCTTGGCTACGCGAATATCGGAACGGTTCTGATGCGCCTTGGTTTACCTTATGACAGTGATGAAGCCCGCGCTATTTCCGGAGCTATTACTGCTGTCCTGACGGGCGCTTCTTACGAAACTTCCGCTGAGCTCGCTAAACATCTCGGTACTTTTGACCGTTATGAAACGAATCAGCAGGATATGCTCCGTGTGATGCGCAACCACCGGCGGGCGGCTTATGACCTCAATGATTATGAAAAAATAGAAACTAATCCGGTCGGTATCGATCAGGAAGTTTGCCCCCCTTATCTGCTGGAAGCTTCTCATGACGCCTGGGATCGCGCGCTTTCGATGGGTGAGCTTTACGGCTACCGCAACGCGCAGGTTTCTGTGATCGCCCCCACGGGCACCATCGGCCTTTTGATGGACTGTGACACGACTGGTGTTGAGCCTGATTTTGCTCTCGTTAAATTTAAAAAGCTGGCCGGAGGCGGCTATATGAAAATCATCAACCAATCGGTTCCCCCCGCCCTGAAAACCCTCGGCTATTCCGATGAAGAAGCCAGTGACATTCTTGATTATATTGTGGGCAAGGCCTCCATCATGGAAGCTCCCCATATCAACTTTAAATCCTTAAAAGAAAAGGGGCTTACCGATACTGAACTTGAAAAAATTGAAAAATCACTTCCTACTGTTTTTGATATCACGATGGCCTTCAGTAAGCATGCCTTAGGCGAAGAAACGCTCGACCGGCTTAACATTGATCCCGATGTCTATAACGACAGCCATTTCAGCTTTCTTAAAGCGATTGGTTTTTCTGACAAACAAATTGAAGCCGCCAATGAATATGTCTGCGGCGCTATGACCATTGAAGGCGCTCCTCATATTAAGGATGAGCATTTGCCTGTTTTTGACTGCGCGAACCGCTGTGGCGCCAAAGGAAAGCGGTTTATCCATTATATGGGTCACATTAAAATGCTGGCCGCGGTTCAGCCTTTTATTTCCGGCGCCATCTCAAAAACCATCAATATGCCGAATGAGGCTACCGAAGCAGATGTGCTTGAGGCTTACCATAAAA
>CAZSOH010000098.1:0-4169 GCA_964608535.1 uncultured Candidatus Peribacteria bacterium | reverse complement strand
GTTGGGTGATGGGCTGAGTCACTGGCACAGTCACCCGCACTTGTCGGTAAGGCCGGCGATTTTCTTCGTTCCACTCAACATTGAGCGCGTCAAAACGCTTTTTGCAGGTTCCGTGGCTTTCATCAATGGCTAAAATACCTTTGCCAGGCGCCACCATGGCCTGAGCGGTTTGTTTAAGGACATCTAAGTTCATAATTTTAAGTTTTAATGAAGTAAGATCCTAATGATCTATTAGGAATTAGAAATTAGAGATTAGACATTAAGAAGCCTCAGGTTTTTCCTCGTCTGAGGCGGATGCTTTAGCGTCTTCTTCCCCCTTTTTCATATCTTCATCAACCGACTGAGCAGGCTTTTCTTCCTTCGGCTCCTCTTCTTTTTGTGAATTGTGATCAGTTTCAGGCCCTGCCTGCCTCGTTCCTTCTTTATTAAAACTCACCTGAACATTTTCCCGCTGCTCACCTTCCTCAATCTCAAAGAATTCTTCTGCTTTGAACTTGAACATGCCAGCGATAATTGAAGCAGGAAATTGCTGAATTTTTGTATTAAAATCACGGACAATGCTATTAAAAAAGCGTCGCGCAGACTGGATTTTGTCCTCTGTGTCCACCAGTTCGTTCTGAAGCTGCATAAAGTTTTCGTTCGCTTTCAGTTCCGGATAATTTTCTGCCACCGCGAACAATGATTTTAAAGCGCCGGCCAGCATATTTTCGGCAGCGCCCTGGTCTTTAATATTGGTCGCGTTGATCGCGTTGGCGCGGGCTTCCGTCACTTTGGTAAGTACCCCTTCTTCGTGGGCCGCGTAACCTTTTACCGTCTCCACGATATTCGGAATAAGGTTGTATCGCCTTTTAAGCTGTACATCAATATCCGCCCAGGCTTCTTTAACCTGGTTGCGCATCTTGATCATACTGTTGTAGCTGACAATCACAAACAGCAAAAGGGCGACAACAATTACAATGATTAGAGTCATAATGTTGATTGATTACATGAAATATACTATTCGTAATTTAGCAAAGTTTTTAACCCTGCAAAAGGGAATTAGACAATGTGTCAATTTAAGATCTTTTTTGCTATAGTAAGTGCAATATTATGTAAATTGAAATCTTATGGAAAATGCTCTAGCCTTATTTTTCGGAGGCATCCCGACGCTGATTGGGGTCGCTGTCTTCTTGGCCGTTTTTCTGCGCCAGATCAATGAGTATGAACGGGGTGTGATGTTTACGATGGGTAAGTACAGTGGAATGAAAAATCCAGGATGGCGGCTTGTGGTCCCCATTTTTCAGCGCATGATGAAGGTCGATCTTCGCGTTAAAGTAATCGACGTGCCGGATCAGGATGCCATCACCAAAGACAATATTTCCATCCGGATCAACGCGGTACTCTATTACAAAGTCATGGACGCTTCTAAAGCGGTTCTGGAAGTCGAACATTTCGCCTACGCCGTCAGCCAGCTGGCTCAGACCACCATGCGGAACGCCGCCGGTGAAGCCACGCTCGACGAACTCCTCAAAAACCGTGACGAAGTGGCCGGCCGCATCCAGTCCATTGTCGACAAAGCCACCGACCCCTGGGGCATCAAAGTTGATGCGGTAGAACTCAAAGACATCGGCCTGCCCGAAAACATGAAGCGAACTATGGCGAAAGAAGCCGAGGCGGAACGCGAAAAACGGGCGGTTATCATCAAGGCTCAGGGTGAAGTCGAAGCCGCTAATAATATGGCTAAGGCTGCTAGTACTTTGAATGCATCTCCCGGCGCTTTGCATCTGCGCACACTGCAATCTGTCAACGACCTTTCTTCCGACCAATCCAACACCACTATCTGGATGCTGCCAATCGAAGTCCTGCGCGCCCTTGAGAACGTTGGGGATCTGATGAAGGAAAAGATGAACAAATAATTCGGCCTACGGCGACAACGGTTCGCTACGCTCACGACGTCAAATTGACCCATCAATTGACAGTCGTGAGTTTTGGCGCAGCCAAAACGAACCGGGATCGCGAGAGAAGCGAGCCGTTGTCGCGACCCTGAGTGAATCGAAGGGGAGCCGAAATCTATCGATATTGATCCGAACTCGTCTCCCTTATCTTCTCCATCCTCAAATTCTCCACCTGCTCTTTAATGCCAGCTTCCAGCGTAACGGTTGGCTCATAACCAAGGATGTCCCGGATTTTGCTGATGTCGGCGTATTGTCCCATCACATAATCTTCTTTTACAGGGTTTTCAATGTATTCCGGCTGCATATCTTTGCCAAAAGCTTTGATCAAAGTCTCGGCAATCGCTTTTACGGTAGTGGCATTTCCCGTGCCGATGTTAAACACCTCCGCACCTAATTTTTTGTCCAGCTGAATCGCTTTCGTTAGCCCCTGCACTACATCGCGCACATTGGTAAAGTCGCGGGTCTGAGTCCCGTCCCCGTAAATAATCGGCGTTTTATCGCAGGCAATATCCCAGCAGAACTGGGAAATCAGATTGGCGTAAATCCCCTTCGCTTCCTCATTTGGCCCGTACACACTCATAAACCGGAAGCCTATGATGTCCATTTCCGGATGCACCTTGTTAAAGCATCGTGAGATGTGCTCATACGTCCGTTTGGTCACCGCGTAATGGTTGATCGGTGTAACATGTTGGGACTCGACGAGAGGCAAAGGGTTATTACCATAAAGCGATGATGTGGAAGCATACAGTACTTTCTTTACGCCGTTTTTGCTCGCCCAGTCCAGCACGCTGGTAAACGATTCAATCGCGTTGGTATAGGCCCACACAAAATCCTCCCCCATAAACATCGGAGCGCTGCTCGTGCCGGCTAAATGGATCACATAATCCACAGGGCCAACCTGCTCTAAATCCTCTTTTTTCCGCGCATCTCCCTTGATAAATTTGATGTCTTCGTCCAGATTGCTCTCATCTCCTAAAAAAAGATTGTCCAGGGCAGTAATCTCGTAATTACCCTTATTAATGTTGCAGAAGTTTGAGCCGATAAACCCGGCCCCACCCGTCACTAAAATACGCTCCATAATTAAACACGGTTAATAACGGAGACATTATAAACACGAATGACGAATGACGAAACACGAATGACGAATTATTTAACTTTGCCAAATGCCCCATTCACCGTCGTAACCGTATTAGGGCGAATCAAAAAGTGCTGGTTCGGGAGTTTGTTGTAGCCCTCCAGATCATAAAACTCCACCATGTATTTGCCAATCGGCAGGTAATAAAAATCTGAACCCGTTCCTCTGGCTACATTTGAATTCGTTTTAAGGTCAATAATATTGTATTTAACAGTGTCCGGGAAGATATGGAACGCCAGAAGAGGATAATTAAAATAAGGCGCGTAATATCCTTCAATTGCCTTGTGGGCATCCCGGCCTAAATCAAAAACCTGAATTTCGGGGGTTTTAAATCCATTAACTTCCCCAAACACCATCCGGTACTGACCCGGAGACAGCTGAATAGAGTCGGCCGAACCCATTCCGTGGGTAACAAGCTCATCAGTTTCATTGTTAAAAATCGTATAACTTCCATGGGGAATCGGCATTGAAACCGAAACCATCGAATCTGAATGGGCGGCGCTCCTGAGCTGGAGTTCGTCATCCGGAAAAGGAGTCAGGCGCAGCATAGGAATCACTAAAAGCATGGCTAAGCCTAGTAAATAAGGATAGAAATTTAACTTTTTCAGTTTGCGTTTTAAGGATTTTTTCATGTTTGTATTAAATATTTATTTTATTATTATAACATATTTAAATTAATAAAGCAAATATTTACTGCCCTTTTTTCTTCTTCCGCCCCCCTCTGTCATTCCTGCTTTCGCAGGAATGACAATTGGGTATAATAAGCCCATGTTCAGAAAAAAAAGAACAAAAAGGCTGTATTACCCGGTGAAATCAAAATGGTACACCAGGCCAAGGAGAAAACGGGCCAAAAAAAAGCTGTTTAAAACCAGCTTTAAAGAGGTAAAAAAAGTAATTCAAAAATCCCTTTACCTGATGGTGCTGATGGGCCTTTTTGCGGCGATTGTCCTTTTTCTGGCTTTTTCATCTTATTTTTCAATCCGCAACATCGAAGTCGACAGAACAACATTAGCTATCGATAGTTCGGCTATTGAAGGCGCGTTAAAGCAGTATATTGGCAAAAACATGATCTTTTTCTCCAAAAACCGGATTTATAAAAC
>CAZSOH010000097.1:0-4179 GCA_964608535.1 uncultured Candidatus Peribacteria bacterium | reverse complement strand
TGGCGGAGAGAGAGGGATTCGAACCCTCGGTACGGTTGCCCGTACACCCGCGTTCCAGGCGAGCACAATCGACCACTCTGTCATCTCTCCTTAAAGTCTTGAATTAAGCTTTGGTGAGTGACTTGAGGCACTTGCTGCAGACCTTCATCCTTTTAGAAGTGCCGGTCTTGGTGTCGTGAATCTTTTTGGTGTGCAGGTTTGGAAGGAACCGCCTCTTGGTATGGCGCATTGAGTGGCTCACATTATGACCCGTTTTAGGACCTTTTCCGCAGGTTTCACATACTTGAGACATAAGTTGTCTTTAAATTTTAGCCCACATAAACTATCATCAGTGTACTGTATTGTCAAACTAAATCCGATGAACCTGATCAATTTAATCGTCGCTCTCGCCGTTTGCATCTCCGTTCACGAGGCCGCGCACGCCTGGACAGCTGACCGGCTAGGGGACCCGACTGCCAAACTGGCGGGACGCGTCAGTCTCAATCCGATGAGGCATTTAGACCCTTTAGGGACGATCATGATATTTTTAGCCCATTTTGGCTGGGGAAAACCGGTTCCGTTTAACTACTATAACCTCAAGCACCCCAGGCGGGACGCGGCCCTGATTGCCATCGCGGGCCCCATCAGCAATCTGCTCACTGCTTTTTTGATCGCACTGATCATCAAGTATGTTCCAGGTCTCCCCGGTATAATCGGAGGGATGCTGAGCGCCACATTTACTTTGAGTATTGTCCTTTTTCTGTTCAATCTGCTGCCGATAGCCCCTCTGGACGGGTCAAAGCTGATCGGACTTGTAGTGCCGCATTCAAAAGAAGCATGGTATCAGCAGTTTCTGATGAAAGGCCCTCTGATACTCATTTTAATGATTGTCGCTGATCGTCTGATTCAGGGGGTATCAGGTTTTTCGTTCCTGGGAACATTCCTGAGTTACGGTTATGAGCTCATCACCGTCGGAATCTTTATGGCAACCTAGTTTAAAAATTAAAAATTAAAAACTGTCAATTAAATTAGGTTGCATCCTGTATACATTTTTGGTTCAATGAAGACAACAGGTACCTCCGTGGAAGGTACAAAAACAAAAACAAAAGTATCGAGTGTGTTCGCTCAGCTTTGTATGCTGAATCGGTCATAACAAATATGGGACTCAAGGGTTTTTCTTCCCGATTGGGAACGGCCTGTCCCACCTAGACATAAGGATCTCAGTGTATAGGGTCAATGGCACATTGGTTCTTTTGTTCATGTAAGCGTTTTTTTATCGAATCAAAAAAAATACTTGTGCTGAGAAAAGGGGTTGTATAGAATGCGAAATGCAAAATGCATTAAGCCGTTATAGCTCAGTTGGTAGAGCGCACCCATGGTAAGGGTGAGGTCCCCAGTTCAATCCTGGGTAACGGCTCCATTTATAACAAGGCCAGTTGGTCTTTTTTTGGTAAAAAGGAAATAAGAGATTTGACAAAGATTTTTAAATATGATATAATGAGCTAATACGCAAAATTTTAAAACACAAAATATTCTTTTAACCAAAACAAAAATGAATATTAAAAAATGGCGCTTTAACCAAGGCCACAAGGTTGCACTGATGAGTGCGGCGTTTTTATTGATGGCCGTATCAGCCGCTAAAGTCACTCAAGACAATATGCTTAAGGCAAATGACCTGGCTGACCCGGCAGGTGTAACAGGGGAGGAGATGGGTTGCTACCATATACTGAGAAGTACAGGCGCCCTGATAAAGTGCCAGCCGGACGGATGTTTTTATCCGGACGGCAGTGTGTTTGAAAAAACCCCTGAAAATGACAGGGATATCGAATTCGAAGTCTGCCGGAATGAGGACGGCTCAGAAAGAATGTTCGATGATACCATGCCTCATCCGGGAACTTATTCTGATGACGGCTTAACGACAGATGTGTTTAATGGGGATTACTATGGCGACCCTCATCAGGACGATGGATTTAATGACGATTTCTATGCGGCGCCACCTCCACCTCCGCCTTATGGCGATGACCAGTTTGATGGAAAGCAGCCTTATAATGAGAATGGGCTAATTTATGACCGTCCGTTTGAGGATGGCAGAAACAGCGATGGTCAGTTCGATGACGACCGGGGATTTGAAGACAATCATCATGAAGATGACGGCCGGAATTTTGATGACAATAGAAATGCTCAGGATACCGAACGCGAAATGGAAAGAATGAACCGTGAAGTTTTACGCATCGAACGTGAAGTAAAACGTTTCGAGCGTCAGCTGGAACGCGCTCAGCAGAAAGGTTACAACACCGGTGAGCTGGAGGGACTGCTCGGAAAGGTCATGACCAAGCTGGATGAAGCCAGGCAGTTTAAGGGTCAGGACAACGAACGGTTCTGGTGGGCGATTGAAGACGCGCGTGAAATCATGGATTTTGACCTTCGCGATCAAATAAATAATCTCGAACAGGGAGCGAATATGGAACGATGGTTAAAAGATACGGAACGGATGTATAAAGATATGGAGCGTGAGGTAGAGCGTCTTGAAAAAAACGGAAAGAACGCGCCGGAAATCTTTAGTAAGCTTAAAAAAATAATGGCTGACGCCAGAAACTATTTTAATGCCGGTGATTTTGAAAATGCCCAGTGGTCGCTTCAGGACTTTCAGGAACTCTCCTCAGATTTTTGGAACAGTATGGAGCAGTTCCACAGGGGAGACTTTGAAGATGACCTCAGAAGCCGCGGCGGCGGGATGGTTAAGGATATTGAAAACGGACTGCAGGATGCTGAAGAAATGATCAGAAAGCTGGAAGGCGAAGGGAAGGACGTGTCTCGCCTGAAAGAACTCTTGCAGAAGGCGGAAGGTTTGTTAGATGAACTGCGTAAGGCCGTTGACGAAGATAACGGCGCCCGGATCGAAGAAATTTTAGACAAACTTGAATTTGGCCTTAAAGATGAATTTGAACGTGAAATGATGCAGCTGACCGGCGGAAGTTTTGATGATGCCTGGGACGATGCCTATAAACCCCGGGACGTTGTGGAGCACTTCCAGATGGATGACAAGCAGGCGGAAGATATTATGGAGCGGATGATGGAAAAAATGAGCCAGAAGCTGATGGCCAAACTCATGGCCAAAGGTCTGCCGTCAACCGTCGTTCAGGAACTGCTCAACAGCGGATTCGATGACGAGGTCCAGAAAACCTTTGAAACAGTCGGCTTCATCGACAAAGGAGCCACCGAAATTGTGAACAATAAAGTAGCCATTCTGGAAAAAGTAAAGGATATCGATGAGCAGATTGCTGAATTGCAGAAAAAGAAAAAAATCGCCATGCAGAAGCTGAACGAACTGGAAGATGTTAAAGAAAGGATCGCAAACTACAATTTCGCCAGCGAAACAGGAACCGAAATCAAAGGGAAGATCGAAGCGTTTATTCAGAAAGCTCAGGAAAGCGGGGCAAGCCAGTCCGAGATTGAAGCGGGAATCGAAGAGCTGAAGCAGGAAGCTGAAAGCGCTTTCCGGAAGGCGAAAGAAGAAAAATTCGAAAAAGGGATTATTCCTTTTAAAGACACGGACGATGACCAGTGGTTCACCCAGTTTGCCAGCGAAGCCAAAAACAAAGGACTCGTAAAAGGTACCGGAACTTCCGGAGGAACTGAATTTAACCCTGCGGGCGAAGCGAACCTCTCAGAGGCCATAGTTATGTTCAGCCGCGCGATTGGCGCCGCTTCAGACGGAAGCCCATCATCCGCTGTGGGTCAGCGCCTTCCTCAGTGGGCTCAGTCAGCAGCCGCCGCCTTAGAGGCTAAAGGAGTTAATCTTGACGAAATCTTTGACGGAAAACAGGCTGGCGAGTCAGTGAGCCGTGCCGAAATCGCCCGTCTGCTCACCCAGGTATTTAAGCTGGCCGGCGGCGACGCGTCAGGGTTCAGTGATATCGGGGATGCCACAGACGCTGAAAAAGAAGCGATTGGCGCGGTGAACCGCGCGGGTATGATGACAGGTGAAGGCGGAACCGACCGATTTAACGTAAAAGGGCCGCTCAACCGTGCCGCTCTGGTTAAGATCTTATCACTGGCGGTGGACCGCTAAGTGAAATCAGAAATCTGATCCGACTAAAACCCTCCGCCCTGTGGCGGAGGGTTTTTAATAATATATTTTGGGTCAGAAATAGTGTGGAATTACGAATTAGGTGATATTATCTGTTCACTATTCTTAAT
>CAZSOH010000096.1:0-4212 GCA_964608535.1 uncultured Candidatus Peribacteria bacterium | reverse complement strand
CGGCTGATTCTTTCCAAAACAGCGATTTGCTTTCAGTTGAATCCATACCTGTAAAAGACCCCACGGCCATTGAGCCCGTCATCAATGCCAAAGCCAGCTTACTGATGGATTACAACACGGGGATTGTACTCTATGAACATAACGCGAAAACCCGTTTGCCGATGGCAAGCCTGACCAAAATCATGACCGCGACACTCATTCTGGAATCGCATGATTTAGACGAAGTGGTTACCGTGCAGGATAACATGAACGAAAGAGGTTTTTTGGGGGTTAAAATGTGGCTGCAGCAGTACGAAAAAATTACCGTCGGGGATTTGCTGAAGGGTCTGCTTATCCCTTCTGCCGGAGACGCGGCCATTGCCTTGGCGGTATACCATAGCGGTTCGGTCGAATCCTTTGTGGCAGAGATGAATGCAAAAGCCAAAGTGTTGAATCTCCAGAATACACACTTTGAAAACCCCATTGGCCTGGATGCCGAAGGGCATTACTCAACGGCGTTTGATTTGGCGCTGCTCACCAAATATGCCCTGCGCAACAAAGATTTTCAGCGGATTGTACAAATTTCACACACAACGGTAACGTCCACTGATGGAGAGATAAAACATTCTCTTGAAGGAACAAATTATCTCCTCAATAGCTATCTGGACATCCGTGGCGTTAAAACAGGTACAACCGAAGGCGCTGGAGAATCTCTCATTAACCTGGCCCGCCACACAAACGGAAAAGAAGTTATTGCCGTCCTGCTGGATAGCCCGGAACGTTTTCAGGAGGCAAAACGCCTGATTGACTGGGGCTTCCGGAATTACAAATGGTAAATAAATTGTTATCAAATAGCTTACCGTTCGCCCTTTTGTGGCTCACGCTTCCAAGGAGCTAGCTATCGCAGCAATATGACAGCGTGAGTCTAGCGAAGCTAAACGAACATGAAAGCAATTTGAAAAACAATTTGTAACTTTTGTCAATTAAAAAACCCCCAAAAAACTGGTATTCTTAACTGGATGGAGTAATACTGTTGCGTCTCTCTGGAGAATGGCGAATTTAAAGGTCTGAAACGCTTGTCCTTCGCCTGCCCTGAATTTGCCGAGCGGGAACGAAGTCAAAATGTAATTAATTTTATGATCAACATAAACGCACGTCGTGAGCGGCATGCAAAACTTAAGCAGGAGAATATTGCACTGAAAAAACCATCACTCAATCCGGTGGAGGCGACAACCGCAGCGCTCAGAAACGGTATCCAGCAGCTTTGCCGTGATCAGGGGAACAGTCTGATGATCCATCGCTTCCTGAGGCGCGTAACCGTGTTTACTGCTGTGTTTATGCTGTTAAGTCCGTTTATAACCACTTACCAGCTCGCTCACGAAGCACACGGATATTACCAGCCAGACGAAGAAATAGGCGCGGTTGATTTTGGGGGGCAGGATTCCGAATACACCATCGCGGATGTAATGACTGAAGATGGTTTTTTGCTCAAGCCTGCTATTAATTCTGCTGAAGGCGACCGCTCAGGCTTTAGTGATATTTTTGTGTATACCGTTGAACCAGGAGACACACTTTCTTCTATTGCCCAAAGCTTTAATTTAAAGCGGGAAACCCTGATGGGTGAAAATAATTTGTGGAACCCTAACCGCCTTCGTGTCGGCTCAAAAATCAAAATCCTGCCTGTAGATGGCCTTTCTCACGTCGTGAAAAAGAACGAAACACTGGACGCGCTGGCTAAAAAATACAAAGTTGAGAAAGAAGACATCATCAAACAGAATCAGTTGGAAGATGAAACCCTGATCGCTGATTCTACCGTAATTATTCCCGGTGCGAAAAGATCAGCACCCGTTTATCTTACTTCAACTGCGCCTGCCAGCGCCGCTAATTACAGCGGCGCCAAATCAGCAGTCGGTAGATTAATCTGGCCAACCGTTGGCAAGTTGACCCAAGGCTATCACCAGGGCCATTTAGCGCTGGATATCGGTAATCGTAATAAGGGGCCAGTTTACGCAGCCGCCGCCGGCAAAGTCATCAAAGCCCAAGGGGGATGGAACGGTGGCTATGGAAACATGATTATTATCGACCACGGCAACGGGATGCAAACACTTTACGGCCACAACGAAAAGCTCTATGTAACCGTTGGTCAGTATGTTGAACAAGGTCAGGTCATCTCCTGGATGGGCCGAACAGGTCGGGTGTATGGCCCCACAGGTATCCATCTGCATTTTGAGGTAAGAATAAAAGGGGTGAAGTATAATCCGATGAATTTCTTTTAATTAAGCGCGAGTGCGAATCTCAAGTTTCAAGATTTTGAAGTTAATTTGGCACTTTCCCAGAAACGCCGCCATATTTTTGGTCAACTTATATCAAAAAACCCTCTCACCTGATCACAGCAAATGGATGAAAGAACTTTTTCCTCATGGATATTGTAAATACCGTCCTTCATGTTCTGATTACTCAAAAGAAGCTTATCGAAAATATGGATTCATGCTGGGCTTTTTGAAGTCATGCTGGCGCATCCTCCGCTGCAACCCCTGGTCAAAGGGCGGCCACGATACACCTTAGTCGTCTGTGTTCGTAATGATCGATAGAATTTGAGACAATAGATTCATGATTGTGATTTTTAATGTTTGTTTTTCTGAGAAGCGACTTTTAGACCGGCTTAATGTCAGGTTTGTCTTTTTTGGCCTTTGGGTTTTGAGTTTGAGGTTTTAAATTTTGCTTAAAAGGTTCTTTAAAATCCAAATAAGTCACCTTGCTATCCAATTGTGGCTCAGCTCCCTCCGGTCGCGCTGACCTGCTTCCTCCGGTCGCGCTGACCTGCTTCCCTTCGACGAGCTCAGGGTCGCGTGGAGCAGATTGTGGAAGTTTGTCATCCACTACTTGACCCACGTCCCGACGAAGTCGGGGCTGATCCACAATTGATACACTATCGAAATTAAGTCGTTCTGCCTGATATTTCCTCACTTTCCCCACCACTTCATTCACGATTTCCTCAAACCCGCGGCCATCTCTCACTTTAAATCCGGCTGCCCGAATATGTCCGCCTCCGCCGTTATCGGCACAAAACTTCCCCACATCTGCCTGATTATTGGTCGAACGCATACTCACAGATACCAAATCAGAATTTTGCTTGATCAGAAAAATAATTTCAGCTCCGGGAGCATTGGTCAGAAGATCATCAATAATCCCCTCCGTTTCACTCGAATCAGCATTGGCTTCCTGTAAATCATCCTTGCTGATAGTGGACCACACCATCCGGTGTACAGGATCCACCTGTACCTTCGAAAGAATAATCCCCCAGAGTTTTAAGGTGCTTAATTTCTTCGTCTTAAAAATATGTTTGATGATTTCCTGCTGCCGCGCGCCCAAATCCAGCAATTTTGCGGATGTATCCAGAGCCCTTGGTGATGTATTGGCATGCTGGAAACTGCCGGTGTCCGTGATGATCCCCCCTAATAACAAGGTAGCAACATCCTCTGTGATAAGCTTCTTACCTTTCTCTTTTTCCAGCCATTCCAGATATTCAAACAAAATCTCTGTGGCGCTGCTGGCAGTCACATCCACCAGATTCACCTGTCCAAATTCCGTATTGCTCACATGATGGTCGATATTGATGACGGGGGTATTGTAAAACAACTCCACATTACGGTCATAAAGCGGGCCAAGATGCTCTAAATTCCCGGTGTCGAGCACCATAATAAGGTCATATTTATCCGCCCCGGTCGGAAAAGTGACATCAGCCTGGGTCAGCACACCATCAGCAGGAGTGATTACGATATTAACCTTATCTCCCTGCTCATCAACTTCAATTTTATCAAGACTGACTTTCGACGCATCAACCGAAATCACAAACTTATTAGAGCCCGAAACAGTATTCTGGACGGTTTTAATAGAAGGGAGGAACATCAGATTCTCCGGTGCAGGGTCATTGGTCGCCACGGTTACATCCTTGCCCAGCTCCTTTAAGGTTAAATAGGCAGAAAGTGCCGCCCCCAACCCGTCACAATCAGCCCGGGCATGGGTGAGTACCAGAATCTTCTGGCTTTTTTCAATCAGATTGGTGATTTGCTGGTATACTTCAGCGCTCATTGACTAGAGAGAAAATATTTTATTATATAATATTATTATAATATGTAAAGAAATAGTGTGATTAGACTATTATAAAATAATTTAATAATAATGTCAAGAAAATAGAAAGGATTTTTAGGATCGACATTAAACTAATTTATT
>CAZSOH010000095.1:0-4220 GCA_964608535.1 uncultured Candidatus Peribacteria bacterium | reverse complement strand
GCGTGAGTCAAAACGTCACTGATGTTGACATCCGGAATGCCGGCATTGCCGTAAACGGCCCCTCCTACCGATCCGGGTACATTGCAAAGTCCTGAAATACCCCCCAGATTATTCTGAGCGCAGATCATCACCATGCGGGCCAGGTTTACTCCGCTTTCGGCAGTGACCCGTTCACCCTGAATATGAACTTTGGTCATCTTATTCAGAATAATCAGTCCCGGGTAACCTTCATCGCTGAAAAGGACATTGCTCCCCCCTCCGATAATCATATAAGGGATATCCTGTATACGGGCAAAATCACGGATATGAACCATTTCCTGGGGCGTTCTGACCTCCGCGAAATATTTGGCGGAACCACCTGTTTTGTAGGTGCAGAACTGTTTTAGCGGGATGTTTTTCTGAACTTTAATTTCCATTTATTGTAGGGATTCAGGAATAAGGATTAAGGATTCAGCTCCGAGATATGATTATATCACTTTATTTTATTTAAGGCAAAACCAAGCCTCTTCAATACTTCCTCCTTTCCTAAGTATACCATCAATGTCGAAAAGTTCGGTGACCGTTCAAGTCCGGATAGGGCGACCCGGATCGGCCATAAAACCTGTCCGTTTTTTAAGTCCAGTTCGGCGACAATCTCCACCATTGCCTCCGATAACATTTCATTTTTTGAACTGTCGCCTTTTTCCCAATTCATTTCATTCACCTTTGTCTTGGCTGTTTCTAATACCTTTCTCAATATCTCTGGTGTGATGTTAAATTTCTCTTTCATGATCAGATCGTTCGGATAATCAGTGATTTCACTGAAGAGCGGTGAAAGCTCATCCGCGATTTCGTTCAGCTTTTTAAAGCGCCCCTGAAAATCAGGGTCCTGTAACATTTTTTTGATGAGCGCTTCCTGATCGGCGGGCAATTTTCCTTCAATGAATGTTTTGACCCTTTCATAAAAGGCATCAATATTGTCATGGATCGCTTTTTTGATGTATTCGCTATTGATCCAGTCCAGTTTTTTCAGGTCAAAGATGGCCCCGCCTTTGTGCACCCTGTCTAAAGTGAATTTTTCAGCCAGTTCATCCATACTGAAGATTTCCTGCTCGTCGGGCGTGTTCCATCCAAGAAGAGCCAGGAAATTCAGAAGGGCTTCGGGCAGATATCCTTCTTTCAGATAATCATCCATTGATACTTTGTTTTTCCGTTTGCTGAGTTTGCTTTTATCATCGTTCAGAATGAGGGGGAGGTGGGCGAACGCAGGCACTTTCCAGCCCAGTGCCTGAAAGATCAGGATCTGCTTGGGGGTGTTGCTGATATGATCCTCTCCTCGAATGACGTGAGTGATCTCCATATCATGATCGTCTGCCACAACTGTTAAGTGATACAGTGGATCATCAATGGCTCTGGCGATCACAAAATCATCCAGTTCTTTGCTGTGAATAACGGTTTCGCCCCGGACCAGATCGTTCCATCTGACCTCCTGATCATCCGGAACTCTTAAGCGGACCACGCCTGTTGTCAGGTTTTTGTCGCGGCATTTTCCATCGTACCGGGGCGGCAGTTTCTTTGCCCTTTGTTCTTCTCTCATCTGCTCAAGCCGTTCTTTTGAACATTCGCAAAAATAAGCTTTGTCTTCGTCTAATAACTGCTGAAGAACTTTCTGGTAAATCTCAGTCCGTTCACTTTGTCTGTAGCCTTTATCGCCTTTATGTACGCCTTCATCGCCCGCGATCCCCAGCTTTACCAGCCCATCGATAATATCTTTTTCAAATTCCTTTGTACTACGCTCTTTATCCGTGTCTTCGATCCGGAAAACCATGATACCTTTACCATCCTTATCGCCGTGTTGGGCAAAAAGGTAATTGTAAAGCGCTGTCCTCACTGTTCCGATGTGGAGGAGGCCTGTGGGTGAGGGGGGGATACGTACTCTTATCATATTCAGATTGCTATCAGATTGCTTTCGGCTCTCCTTCGCTGTTGGCGGAGAATCGCGTGTTCAAATTGCTATCAAATTGTCTTCAGATGACTTGAAAATCACTGCTAATTTTTCTGATGAAGTTTAGAATTTTGATTGATAAATTTTTGTACTGATTCAAGAAATGCTCATAATCCATTTTACCAATATATTTCTTTTTATAAAGCAGGATTATGTGACTCTGTGTTTCGTCGCTAGAACCTAAAGCGATATTGAGAAACCTGATCAATTCTTTTTGATAGATTTTTTTGGCGTAGCCTTCAGCGATATTTGCTGAAATAGAACTGGAAGATCTCAAAACTTGATTGAATTCATTTATTTTCCAATTGTTTGGATAATCGTTTGCAAGCTTGTGTATTTCTTCCGCTAATTTAATTGAAAGCTTGTAAATCCTTAGTTCACTAAAATGCATTATTATTCATTAATTATTCAAATTCAAAATAGAATGTCACTTTATATCAAAAATAATGATTAGATCAAACTGAAAAGCAATTTGATAACAATCTGAAAGCCATTTGAAGGCAATTTGGACTATTTGGTCGAAAGGGTTACCTTAGTCATCGAAATGTCCTCTAGTGGTTTGTCCCGGGCGTCTCTTTCGGCGTTGGCGATTTTGTCGACTATGTCCATTCCTTCAAATACCTGTCCGAACACACTGTGTCTTCCATCAAGCCAAGGGGTGGCTTCGGCCTGGACGACGAAGAATTGGCTTCCGTTGGTGTTGGGGCCGGAATTTGCCATCGATAAAGCTCCGCGAATGTTTTTAAGGTCAGGACTGAATTCATCTTCGAACTTTCCTCCCCATAAACTTTCCCCTCCTGTTCCGGTTCCGGTTGGGTCACCTCCCTGGATCATGAAATCCGGAATAACCCGGTGGAAGATGATGCCATCGTAATAGCCTTTATCGACTAAACCGATAAAATTTTCCACCGTTTTAGGCGCTTTGTTGGGAAAAAGGCGGATCTTAATAGTGCCTGCTGTGGTTTCCATGACTACAATCTGTTCGCCGTCTTCCGGCAAAGCGGTTTGATCAAAATCACTCATTTTATTTTCGTTAGTGGATACAGTTTCTGGCGGTCCGTCCATGATGACTTTTTCCAGATCTTTTTGTTCAGAGCTCGTACATGCGGTGAGCATGATGAAAGCGATGCTCATGATCAGAATATGAATCTTCTTCATGATAATTTAGGTTAATCTGTTGGGTTATAAGGCACACAGCTTCCGCCATCTGCCACTGGTGTGTTGGCAGCGCAGGCTACAAATGCTGTGCCATTGTAGGTTACGCCGGCTTGAGTAGGGTAGGCCGGTGCGCCACCTATTCCAATTAGGTCGGTTTCACTGTTACCAATCACCAGGGCTTTGAATGTATCGTCGTTATTTTCGATCGTAGCTGCTAATTGATATTTCTTTTTAGTGCTGGTTACTCCATAGAGGTAATTATCACCGTTTGGATCAACAGCCATCTTTGGCATATATTTAGGAACGAGATCGTTTTCAGGCGCTGATGTGTTTCCATCGTCTAATTGATCCGGGTATTTACCATTTTCTGCAAAATAGATTTCCACGGCGCTCTGGATAGCGCTTAAGTCCTGGGAGCGTCTTGAATTTTTCGCTTTCGTTGTCTGGCCGCCAAGGGCTACGTAGGCCGTTACCGAAAGAATCGCGATAATTGTGATCACCACGAGCAGTTCTACCAAAGAGAACCCTTTTTTATTTAGTTTTTTATGCATGTTTTGCATGTGAATATAGTCGCGTATAATTTTACCGCCTCTCTCTCTTTTGCGCAAACTTATTTCCCTCGGGATATTTTATTTTTCATTCCATTTATTATTTTCCCCCCTTCAAGTGGGGTAAGCGGGCCGATGTAAATCGGCCAAAAGAAGGGAAAAAAGAAAAATAAAAAAAGAAAAAAGGGAAGAAAAAAATCTGTTTCGCATTTATAATGTCAATATGAAACTGATCGTTGGCTTGGGAAATCCAGGTTTGAAATATGAAAACACGCGGCATAATGCCGGTTTTATGGCTGCCGATTATTTGGCGCAGTATTATGAGTTTAAAGGGTTTGAATCCGCTGATAAGTTTAATGCTCTGGTGGCTCAGGGTTATATACTGGATCAAAAGGTTCTTCTTTTAAAGCCTCAGACCTATATGAACCTGTCCGGTCAGGCGGTTCAGGCCGTGATGCATTATTACAAAATTCCGGTTGAAGACCTGATTGTGATTTATGATGAAGCAGAGCTCCCTTCCGGTTCTCTCC
>CAZSOH010000094.1:0-4332 GCA_964608535.1 uncultured Candidatus Peribacteria bacterium | reverse complement strand
GATCCTCGAAAGCAAGAACCACCTTGAAACGGAAAAGGGCTCAAAGAAAATTGTTGATTTCGATGAGTATGCCGCAAAAAATCCAAGTTTTCTGGATGTGGGCCGGCGACATAATCTGCTGAAATATGTTGAATATGCCAAAGACAAGGAGTTTGTTTCCGGCTACGGGAACCGCCGTTTTAAACCCAACCAGCAGGTGAATTTAGTCGAAGCACTCAAGCTCATCATCAATACTTACGAGATTCCGGTCTGGGCCGGCAGCACCGACCCCTGGTTTAAGAAGTATATGGATAAAGGTTTTGAACTCAGACTCATCCCTTACGGGATTTATGAACCCGGCCATCTGCTGACGAGAGCGGAGCTGGCGTATCTGGTGAATACCGTGTATAACCAGGCAAAGAACTAATTAACCAATGGATGCTCAAATTGGTGCTCAAATTGGGGTAAGGAAAAATTATCCCCCATATGAGCCCCGCGACCCTGAGACTGCCGAAGGGGCGCTGAGCCCCGACATGAAATATGTACAATCAAATTGCATCAAATAAACGGAACACCTGGTTCATCCTCATTATTTTTGTGGCTTTTTTTCTGGGAGTGGGTTATGTGTTCGGCCTGGCATACGGAGAAGGCGACGAACAGGCCGCCATCGGGCTCATGGGAATGTTCGGGATTGGCGCGATGATTTACGCTGCCATCAGTTATTATTCGGCCGGACGGCTCACGCTGGCCATCGCGCGCGCTAAAGAAATCAGTAAATCGGAACAGCCGGAACTTTACCGTGTGGTTGAAAACCTCAGCATCGCGGGAGGCGTTCCGACACCTAAAATTTATCTGATTGATGACACCGCGCTCAATGCCTTTGCGACCGGCCGTGACCCGAAACACGCCTCGGTGGCGATCACCAAAGGACTTCTGGATCAGCTGGACAAACCGGAGCTGGAAGGGGTGATGGCCCATGAGCTTTCGCACGTAAAAAATTACGACATCCGCCTGCAGAGTATAACGGTGGCGCTGGTCGGTTTGATCGCGCTGGTTTCTGATATCTTTTTAAGATCGATGTTTTATGGACGGCGGAGCCGCAGGAGCAGTAAGAACGGCGGGATTTTTATTCTTGTTGGGATTGCCCTGGCAATCCTGAGCCCGATTATCGCCAAACTCATGCATCTGGCCATTTCCCGCGAGCGGGAATATCTGGCGGATGCCAGCGGGGCGCTCCTTACCCGTTACCCCGAAGGGCTTGCCCGGGCGCTCGAGAAGATTTCAAAAGATGTTGAACCTCTTGAGGTGGCGAACAAAGCGACCGCCCATCTTTACATCGAAAATCCGCTCCGCAATGCCCATGCGGGGAAATGGCTGAATAGCCTTTTTGCCACTCATCCACCTGTTGCGGATCGAATACAGCGCTTGAGAAGTATGGGCAATTAATGACCAATTTCTAATTTTCGGAATTTCCAAATAATTTTCAATCTTCTAATGTTTTAATTTAAAAATTAGTATATTAGGTCATTATTTGGAAATTAGCGTGCCGAAGGCAGGCGGGTAAATTATGGAAATTCGGAAATTATTAGTTATAATAGCCGCATGAATCCTCAACTCATCAAACTCAAAATCCTCCAAATCGTTGTCGACGGCATTCTGATCCTCGTCGCCTTCGCTCTTTCGTATTTTCTGCGAATCGGCTTTTTCTTTTCTTCAGAATTCTCCTTTGGCCAGTACATCACGATTGCCGCCATCACCACTCCGATCTCGCTGCTGTTTATGTTTTTTGCCCGCACTTATAAACTGACTCAGCAAATCAACAGCCTCCGGCATATGCAGCGGATCGCGTTTGTCGCGATTGTGAATGTAGCGGTGTTTATGGTGCTTTATTACTTTGCTTACCATAATTTTTTCTCCCGCCTGATTCTGGTTTACATCTTCCTCCTCACTTTTCTTTTTGTCTATTTCTGGCATCGGATTTTCCGATGGATTCTGCAGAAAAGCGCTGAGCGGGAAATCGGAGTATACCGGACGCTGGTGATCGGCGCGAACCGCCCCGCGGAAGAGCTGATCAAGCATCTGCTCCGGACTAAATCCCATATCAAGCCGGTAGCGATTATTGACGCGTTCGGAAGCGGGAAATCCCAAATTGCCGGTGTGCCGGTGGTGGGGAAAATGAATTTGTTTGAAAAAGCCATCGCCCAACATGATATTGACCATATCCTACAGGTTGACCATCTGGAGCAGACCCTCAATATCATCAATTACGCCCTTCAGAACAATATTAAATACATCATGCCTCCTGAACTTCTGGGAATCTTCCAGGGTCACCAGAATATTGAAGAAATTGAAGGGCAGCCGTTTCTGAAAGTGGGGATGAAGAAGGGGTGGTGGGACAGAATCTGGTAATTAACCTTTGTGGAGCAAATCGTGGAGCAAATCGTGGAGCAAATCGTGGAGCAAATGGTTGTTGTAACAGCCACAATATGATCCACGCGAAGCTGACCCACAACTGGCCCACGCGAAGCTGACCCACAATCTGAAACATGAAATGCATTATATTAGCAGGAGGGTTCGCAACGCGGTTATGGCCGCTGACGGAAAACAAAGCCAAGCCTCTTCTGCACCTAAAAGACCGGCCTTTAATCTCGCATATCGTCGACGGACTGCCGGAGCACCTGGAAATCATCATTTCGACCAACGCGGTTTTTGAGGATGCCTTCAAAGAGTGGAAAAAGGGTTATCCGGAGCGGCCGATCAGGATATTTGTGGAGGATTCAACCGATGACCAGTTCAAAAAGGGGGCGCTTGGGGCGACCGCTATGGTTATTCAGGACTTAAAAATCGACGAAGACCTGATGCTGATTGCCGGGGATAATTATTTTGGGTTCAAACTGGCGGATTTTATCGCTTCTTTCAAACAAAATCCCCTACTGGCGGCTTATGATATCGGCGACCTGAAAGCCGCCCGGAAGTTTGGGGTGGTGGTTGAGCGGAATGGACAAGTTGTCGAATTTCAGGAAAAACCCCAGGACCCTAAAAGCACTCTGGTGAGCACCGGCTGCTATCTTTTTCCCTCTAAAAATCTCACAGATATTGTTCATTACGCCAAAGAGAAAAATGATGATTTAGGAGGTATTTTTGAGTTTTTAAAGCAAAAGGGAGATTCAATTGATGTCTATTCTTTCAATGATCAGTGGTTTGATGTAGGGTCTTTTGACGGTTATCTGGCTGCCAACAAAGCGCTTCTGAACAATGAAGTTATTGAAACTGAGGGGGTGAAAAAGGAAGGGAATAACCAGTTTATCGGCGGCGTTTATCTGGGTGATGAGGTGATGATCATCAACTCTATTATTCAGGATTCAGTGGTGCTCCGGGGGTCAAAAATTGAGAATTGTGTCCTCAGAAACTGCATCGTTGATGAACACTGCTATCTGAAAGACATTGACCTCAACCGGAAAATGATCCGGCAAAACAGCAGAATTGAGCGATAATCAGGCTTCGTTCTGTCAAATAAAATAAATTGCGCTGCCAGAGGGAATCCGCTAGACTATTGGCGCTTTTAATATTTCCTTAATTCTTTCCTCATGTTTTCCCGATTTTCTAAAGGCCTTGCCACTATTCTAATTCTCTCGGTACTGATGGCTGTTGTCGCCCTGCCTGACAGCATAAAGCAAAACTGGCCGGACAACTGGTTTGTGAATTTTTTTAAGAATCCAAAAATAACGCTGGGGCTCGACCTTCAGGGCGGAACGCAGCTTGATTACCGCATTGACCTGAGGAATGCCCGCGCGAAAAATGAAGATGATGACCCAAAGAATGATGTGGTCATCCGGGATGTCGTTGAGGGCGTCCGCGCCACTATTGACCGCCGGGTGAACAGCCTGGGGGTCTCCGAACCGAATATTTATCTGTCTAAAGTAGGCGATGAACAGCATATTATTGTTGAGCTGGCGGGTATCAAGGATGTAGATGAGGCAAAAGCCACAGTAGGGAAAACGATTCAGCTTGAATTTAAAGAGCAGAAAACAGAGCTGGAAAAGGATGAAAAGAGCACTATCGAAGTCAATGCCAAGCAAGTGCTCGACCAGGCTTTGGCCGCCGGAGCTGATTTTGACACAATCGGTAAAAACACTGAAACCAGTGATGGAAAGATCGAATACCGGCCTGACACAAAAAAATGGAAGTCTGAACTCCCAAAACGTTATCAGGACGTCTTACGAAAATTACCGGCCAATAAAATTAACACTTCTACCCTGGAAGGGTCAGATGGTTTCACTTTAGGCGCAGGAGCGTCAATGCTCGGGAAACAGGGACTCTATCTCGTTCAGCTGACGAGTAACGAGGTGAAAG
>CAZSOH010000093.1:0-4338 GCA_964608535.1 uncultured Candidatus Peribacteria bacterium | reverse complement strand
CATAACAGATTCCTGGAATTTATAGGGGTATTTATTGGTGATAGGGGGAAGAAATACGATCGGATCCCCCCGTTTTGGCCCCCCCAGGTAATAGCTGAGCTTATCGATCAGAATAAACTCATTGTTAACCAGGGTGTCCGCCATCGAAGATCCGATCACTCTGAAGGGGGAAATGAGGAAAGTCCTGATCACTACAACGAGCGTGATGATGACGACGGCATTATAGAGGATGTCGGCGAGAAAAAGTCCCACTTCTTTCAGAGGGCGCTTGGAGTCAGTGGATTCGTGGCTTTTTTTTCTTTTAAAGGGGGTCATATTGAGAGGGTGAACGCTCATAAAGAGTATCGGGTTTTTAATTTATTTACAAGATTTTTCTTTTTTGCAATAATGGAGCTAAAGAAAAAAACAAAAATGATCACCGATACCCTCATCTTTAAACGGCACCTGGAAAAAGGGGAAGAGATTCTCTACGCCGTTCATAAACACTGGATTGAAATGCTGAAACCCTCTTTGGAAATCCTGTTTTTTGGCTTAGCTTTGCCCTGGATACTCTACTTTATCGGTTTCAGTTCAAAGGGGTTTTTATGGGTGGCGGTCGGTTGGACAGCGCTGGCCCTGATCCGTTTTATTTATGTGCTGATCGATTGGTATTCAGACACCTGGCTCATCACCAACATGAGCGTGATTACGATTGAATGGAACGGAATTTTCAGTAATAACGCGGCTCGCCTCGGATATGAAGATATCGAAGGAGCTTCCTACGAAATTAAGGGGTTTTGGGGTACGATTCTCCGTTATGGAAACATGACCCTCCGGGTGATGTCCGGCTCTCATGCCGATCTGATCAATGTCTCCAGCCCGAAAAGAGCGGAGCTGGCCCTGGTGAAATATCAGGACCAATTCCTGAATGACCGGAACATGCAGGATACCAATAGCTTAAAAACACTACTGTCCAGTCTCGTTGCGCATCATAACCGAACCAAATAGCCCAAAAAAAAGGGCCATCCGTCCCCTTTAAACGGCGGATCAAAAACAAAAAACAAAAATACAATAAAAAATGAAAATTCTACTCATAATAGTGGCGGCTTTCGTCGCCATGGACGTCCTGATTGTCTTCTATGTTATTTGGAGGAGGACTCGCCAGAAGATATCTGAAAAGCATCTGAGTGAGATTCGGGAAAACTGGAAGAAAATCATTCGTCAGAAGGATAAAAAACATGCCATTTTAGACGCCGATAAACTTTTGGATCATGCTCTGGGCCTGTTGGGTTACAGAGGGAACTTAGGGGCAAAGCTTAAAAAGGCGGGCCCTTTGTTCAAGCGGATCAATAAAGTGTGGGCTGCGCATAAAATACGCAACAACATTGCCCATCAGATGAACTATCACGTGGACGATAAGACTTATCGGAATTCAATGCTCGCGTTTAAGGAAGCGTTTAAGGATTTAAAAATATTTTAACCTATCGTGGCTCCGCTTCGCGTGGCTCAGTTGTGGACAGATTCATCACAACAGAGCCACAACAGAGCCACAAGTGAAGCTCATGGTATTAGGAATAACAGGCATCAGCGGCGCCGGAAAGCATACAGTCGGAGAATTTCTGAAGCAGAAAGGCTGGGTGGTTTTGGATGCGGATACAATTGCCCATCGCCTTTACCGGCCTTATACAGGGGTATGGAAGGCGATTGTGGAGGAGTTTGGAGAAGAGGTTTTAACGTCAAAAGACCTGATTGACCGGGTTAAGCTGGGGAAAATTGTATTCGATTCTAAAAATCCGGAAAAAGCCACTCAGGCCCTCCATAGACTGAATGAAATTGTCCACCCTTATTTGAGAAGACAGATCAAAAACGAGATTCACCGCCATTTCCGCCGAAAGTCCGATATCGCCATTGTGGTTGCCTTATGGAGGGAATCCGGCCTTGAGGATATTTGTGACAAACTCTTGCTGATAAAAGCGGATGCTGACGTAATGGAAAAGCGCATTCAGATGAGAGATGGTATTTCGTCCGAGACTTACCAGATGCGGATCAAAAACCAGCAGGAACCGGAACAGGCCGACCTCGTTATCAGTAATAAAGGGTCAAAACAGGCGCTGCTGAAGGAATTGGATGCATTGCTTGAAAGCTTTAAAGTCTAATCCCCCCAGCCCTTTTTTTCAAGGGGCGGCTATATTTAGGTCTGAACTCCTTAATTCCCTAAAAGGGGAGATGACGCTTTTCATAATATTCCCCCTTCAGGGGGTTAGGGGGATTAAAGTCATATAGAAAAGGCGCTCAACTCCGATGAATATCGGAGGAGCGCCGTGAAGGATAGGATTCTCCTATTTTTTTTGCAGTCGGATGACTGCGGCTCGGTGGGGAAGCCCACTGGTGAGGGTCACCGTAAGCTCTCCGGTTTTGTAGCTGGGCATGGTAGCCCGAAAGCGAAGCTTGCCAACCGGCAGGCTGCTGATCGAACACACCCCGTAGGGTGTGTTTCCAGCACACTGTCTGCCAAGGCTGAGGGCCTCAACCTTGCAGCCGGGAAGTGCCGTCGCCGTCTGTCCGGCGTAGCACTTGAATGTGACTTTGCCAGCCGTGATCCTAGCAGTTTCCGCTTTGATCCTAGCAGTTTCCGCATTGAACTTAGCAGTTTCCGCATTGAACTTAGCAGCTTTCGCATTGAACTTAGCAGCTTCCAGGAAATTTTTGATTGCGTAGCCCAAGATCGAGCCATTGATGAGGATGATGGCGAGAATGGCAATTTTTTGCATTCGAGTCATAGTAGCTCCTTGCATGTCGGTTTGTACCGGGAGAATCCAGCCCCTATTATCACCACTGCAGAAGGATTACTGCAGAGCGATGGATAAGGGGTAAACGACCCAGTACACAAGTGGTGATTTCAAAGAACAAAGTAAATTTATTTTACAATAATTTAATAAATTTGTCAATTATAATCATGAAAGGGCGTTCTCTTGATAATCCTCAAAATTCCAGTAATCTTAATTCATAATCCTTAATCCTTAATCCTGCTATGGAATACGAACCCGTTATCGGCATCGAAATTCACGCCCGCATCAGCTCGAAAACCAAGATGTTCTGCCGCTGCAGCAACGATATTTTTAACGAAGAGCCGAATCGTCATGTCTGCGGCATCTGCATGGGGCATCCGGGCATGCTGCCGGCCACCAACGAAGAGGCCGTAAAAAAAGGGATAAAGGCGGCGCTGGCCATGAATTGCTGTGTCAATGAATTCTCCAAATTCGACCGGAAAAGTTATTTTTACCCCGATCTGCCGAAGGGGTATCAGATTTCCCAGTACGACCAGCCTATTTCCGAAAACGGCCATATCACAATTTCACTCTCGGACGGCTCCACAAAGAAAATCGGTGTTACCCGGCTGCATTTAGAAGATGACGCCGGAAAGCTGACTCACACGGCCGGAGGAACACTGGTCGATTTCAACCGCTCCGGCACCCCGCTGATGGAAATTGTCAGTGAACCGGATATGCGAAGCGTGGAAGAAGCCAGCCAGTACGCCCGCCAGATCCAGAAAATCGTCCGTTACGTGGACGCGTCAGACGCGGACATGGAAAAAGGGCAGATGCGTTTCGACATCAATGTATCTCTCAGGCCAAAAGGCCAGGAAAAGTTTGGTATCCGCAGCGAGACCAAAAACCTCAACTCTTTCCGAAGCCTCGAAAAAGCCCTGGAATACGAGATTAAAAGGCAAACGGAAATTCTGGAATCGGGAGGAGGGGTAGTGCAGGAGACCCGTGGTTGGGATGATAACAAAGAAATCACCGTTGCCCAGCGGGGCAAAGAAGAAGCCGCGGATTACCGCTATTTCCCCGAACCCGACATTCCGCCGCTCGTCATCCCGAAAGAGATGGTCGAAGCCCTTAAAAATGAAATTCCGGAACTGCCGGAAGCGAAGGCTAAACGGTATCAGGAAGAGCTTGGCCTGCCAGCTTCAGACGCTGACCAGCTAGCCGGTTCGGCAAGTTTAGGAGCTTATTTCGACGAGGCGTTTAAGGTATCGGGTGCAGCCAAAAAAACCGCCAACTGGATACTCTCCGAGCTCCTGGCACTGCTCAATAGTCAGAGCCATAGCATCGAAGACACAAAGCTTTCTGCCAAAAACCTCGGAAAACTGGTAAAGCTGATCGAAGAAGGGGCAATCTCAAACAAAATCGCTAAAGATATCTTCGGTGAGGTTTACGAAGGAAATTTAGACCCTGAAAAAGTGGTGGAAGAAAAAGGGCTTAAGGTGATGAGCGATAGCGGAGAGCTCGAAAAAATCTGTCAGGAAGTGATCGGCAGAAGCGCTCAGATCGTGGCCGACTTCAGAGGGGGTAGGGG
>CAZSOH010000092.1:0-4338 GCA_964608535.1 uncultured Candidatus Peribacteria bacterium | reverse complement strand
GCTGACGCCCTTCGTGACCAGCGTACGAAAGACCTGGACAGCGTCATCGTTGCCTCCCTCTTTTTTGAGCCCAGCACCCGGACCCGCCTCAGTTTTGAATCCGCGGTCAACCGGCTGGGCGGACGGCTCATTACGGTGGCCAATGCCAGCAGTACGAGTATGAAAAAGGGGGAAACGCTGAATGATACGATCAGCGTGATTGAAAAATACGCGGATATGCTGGTGATGCGCCATCCTAAAGACGGGGCGGCGGCCGAGGCGTGCCAGGTGACCCAAAAGCCATTCCTCAATGCCGGTGACGGTGCAAACCAGCACCCCACTCAGGCGCTTTTAGACATGTACACCATCCATAAAGAGATGGGGACGATTGACGGGCTGACCATCGCCTTTGTCGGCGACCTGAAGTTTGGCCGGACGGTCCATTCCCTGATTTACCTGATCGCTTTATATAAGGTAAAGAAGGTGCTCTTTATAAGCCCGGAGCAACTGAAGATGCCCAATAATTATCTGGATATCCTGAAAGAAAAAGGGATTGAATTTGAGGAGTCTTCGGAGCTTAACAGGCACATGCCGGAAATTGATGTCCTATATATGACCCGCATCCAGCAGGAGCGTTTTGAGGACCTGGACCAGTATTACCAGCTCAAAGGTTCTTATGTGCTTACGGCTAACCTGGTTAAAACCGGCAAACCCGAAATGAGAGTGATGCATCCCCTGCCCCGCGTGGATGAGATTACGACGGATGTAGATGCGCTCCCTCAGGCCGCTTACTTCCGCGAAGCGGAAAACGGGGTTTATATGCGAATGGCGTTACTGAAGAATCTTTGGAAGAATTATAATCAATAGGGGCTCATATCGGTGCTCAAATTGGGGATATCTAAGTCACCCCAATATGAGCACCAAAACGCAGTGATGAGCACCAACTGAAAATATGAAAAAATTACTAATAGAAGGCGGGCGGATCATCGACCCGGAAACCCGGACTGATAAAATCGCGGATGTACTCATTGAGGATGGGCGGATTGCCGCTATTGATCCCGCAGACAAGCCGCTGGACGCGGAGGCTTTTGACGCCTCAGGCCTGCTGGTGATTCCGGGGGCGATTGACCTACATGTTCACTTGCGGGATTTTGAGCAAAGCCAAAAAGAAACCATTCAATCCGGCACCCGGGCCGCTCTTCATGGCGGCGTGACCACCGTACTGGCCATGCCCAACACCCGGCCGGCTTTAGACAGCGAAGAGAGCATCAAAAAATACCAGGAGCTGATTGATGAGACCGCTGAATGCGATGTGATGATCGCGGGAGCCATTACAACCGGTTTACAGGGCAGATCACTGGCGCCCTTTGAGCGCTATAAATCGATGGGGCTTAAATGGGTAACAGACGATGGGTTTGATGTGAATGATGAAGCGCTTTTAAAAGAAGCTTATGAAAAAGCAAAAGCTTCCGGATTCATCGTTATGACGCATCCTGAAATAGACGCTATCGGTAAAGACGGGGTGATGAATGAAGGCGAACTCAGCCGCCAGCTCGGTACTTTGGGCCAGCCGAATGAGAAGGAGTGGAAAGCGGTGGAGCGGGGCATCCGTTTGGCGCTTGAAACCGGCGCCCGGGCCCATATGACCCATCTGAGCACCAAGGAATCCATCGAGCTGATCCGCCAGGCTAAAAAACAAACCGATCTGGTGACCTGTGACGTCACCCCTCACCACTTCTGCCTGACGGAACGTGAGGTTCAGGAAAAAGGCGGAGTTGCCAAAGTGAACCCACCGCTTCGGACCGAAGCGGACCGGCAGGCAGTGATTGAAGGGATAAAAGACGGGACGGTTGATTTTCTGGTAACCGACCATGCTCCCCACAGCCTTGAGGAAAAAGAAACGGATCTGACGAAAGCGGCTTTCGGCTTTACCGGCCTTGAAATTTTAGTCCCGGCCGCGATTGACGAACTGCATTTTAAACAGGGAATCGATCTGATGAAAGTTGTTGATCTTCTGACTTACCAGCCTGCAAAGCTGGCAGGACTCCCTGTCGGACGCCTTCAGGAAGGAGCTCGTGCTGATCTGACTTTAATCGACTTAAATTCAGAAAAAGAAGTTATCTCAGGTGATTTTCAATCGATGGGCAAGGTAACTCCTCTCATCGGCCGGCGGCTGAAGGGGTGGAATGTGGGCACTATATATAAAGGAATTTTACATCAGGACTAAGAACTAGGCTGATTGACTGGAACTTAATCCTTACTCCTTATTCCTAGAGATTTAAGGGATTGATTTTTCAGAGTGTATCTGCTATAATAGTGAGATACCTTTTTTGAGGCATCAAAAAAACAAATAAAAAAAGAAAAATGAATCAACACGATATCCATGAGATCATCTCTCAGATTTCCCAGTCCCTGGACTGCCCGGAATGCACCGCGCGCATCCTTCCCCATAATATCGAAATCACCGATATCGTGGGTTCAGACTGTATGTTTGATGTGGTGTGTGACCGCTGTAAGACTGAAATGACGCTTTCGGCCCATATTGAAAAAACCACGGCTGAAGAAGCGATGTTCCATAATCAGTCTTCTCAGATCGTTCACGATAATATTGTTGATGAAGGCGTAACGGCCGAAGAAGTTGAGCTTATCAAACATGAGCTCGCGAACTTTAACGGAAGCTTCATCGATACTTTTTGCCGCTAAACTCTTAACCATATAAAGCCTTCTGCCAATGGCGGAGGGCTTTTTTTGGATCTAAGCAATTCCCGCTTCCCGAGAAATCGCGTTCACATCACAAAGGAGCTGGCGATTGCTCTTGAGCTGTAACTGCATGCGGCTGATTGCGTTCATGACGGTGGTGTGGTTTCGGTTTCCGAGGTATTCTCCGATTCTGGCCAGCGACATCCGAAGCTTTTGTTTAGCCAGATACATTACAATCTGGCGGGGCAGAAGATATTCCCGGGCCCTTGATTCACCCAGCACTTCGCTTTTCGGGATGGTGAAATAGTCGGCTACAAAATCGGTGAGCTGCTCCAGCGTTACCGCCTGATGAGGTGTGGGGTCATCTTTGATGAAACCGACCATCTTCACTTCTTTCTGGGTTCGCTTGATGATTTCAGAAACCGATTTTACGGTAGGGGCTGTGTGTTCCAGTTCATACTGGGCAATCGCCTGGTTGAGCACACCGATCAGCGCCCGGACAGATGTGTCGACGTTAAAGGCGATGAACTCCAGTACCTGGTCGCTGATAAACACCTGAGTCACCTGACATTTATTTTTTAAGATCGCCAGCCTGGATTCATAGTCAGGCATCTTCACATCAACGATCATTCCTGATTCAAAGCGGGAGGTTAAACGGTCGCTTAAAAGCGTCAGTTCCTGAGGCGGCCGGTCTGAGCTGATGATGATCTGCTTTCCCGCATCATAAAGCGTGTTAAAGGTGTGAAAGAATTCTTCCTGAGTCCTGTCTTTATTGGCGATGAACTGGATATCATCGATGATGAGCACATCCACCTTGCGGTATTTATTGCGGAACTTATTCATGTTTCTCGCCTGAATCCCTTCGATCAGCTCATTGGTAAAGCTTTCGGTGGTGGTGTAAACCACAACCTTGGAAGGATCGTTCCTCAGGATTTCCCGCCCGACTGACTGAAGGAGGTGGGTTTTACCCAAGCCAACCCCGCCGTAGACAAAGAACGGGTTATAATTTTCACCCGGGTATTTCGCGACTGTCTGAGCGGCGGCATGAGCCAGGCGGTTTTCGGGCGCGATGGTAAAGTTGTCCAGGCTGTACCGCGGATTAAACATTTTAGAAATCACTCCGCCTGCCAGTTTCACTTCTGATTTCCCCGGCATCTTACGGGTTTCTTTAACGGGGAAGTGCTTCAGCAGGTCGATCACACGCGGGTCCTTTTCGTTTAAAGTGGTGTCGACTTCGTAGGCGATTTTTTTGATGTCAGACTGATGCTTCTGGGCGGTCTTAAGGGTAACGTCAGCATAATTCTGCGCGTGCCAGCTCAAAAACATCGGTAGAGGTAGGCCGATGGTCATTTCATTATTCTCAACACTGAGGATCGTTGTATTCCTAAACCACGTAATCACATTTGCCCGATTGATATCGTTTTCGAGGTCTTTGATGATTTCAAGCCAGAGTTCTTTTAAATTCATAATACTAAAGAAATTAAAAAGGCGCAGGCAGGTCTTTCGGGCAATAAGGAAATCGAGACGTTTAAGGAATTCGTCTATTGTTTTGATGGCATTTTTGTGTGATTCCTGACCGGACTTTTTCTAGTTTATATTGTTTGATTTAAAACTCAATGTTTTTTGTGTTGGTGAATATGGATGTATGTTGTGATGATA
>CAZSOH010000091.1:0-4361 GCA_964608535.1 uncultured Candidatus Peribacteria bacterium | reverse complement strand
TAGATTGATCCTTTTGTAAAGAAAAAAACGCTCTTGCACACGATCGGGTTTTTTGATAATCTCAGTTGGCAAAATTGGGGGCGCTTAGCTCAGTTGGTTAGAGCGTCTGGTTTACACCCAGAAGGTCATAAGTTCGACTCTTATAGCGCCCACCACTTCATCAGGCTTTTTAAGTGTTTCTAAAATCTCACAGGAGAACTTATGAGCTGCGAAGCAGCAAGTTCGATATGAAAAATGAGAAGCCTTTTTCCTGCAGGAAAAAGGTGCGACGAATATTTGAGTACTAGAAGCAAATCCGCAGCAGCGGATGCAGCGAGAGGACTCTTATAGCGCCCACCACTCGAACAAACCCTGGAAGGCAACAGGGTTCTTTGATAAAATCAAATAGTCCGCTAGGACATTAGCAAAATAGCCAATAAAAATATGGATCATAATATTAAAGCGCTGGCAGAAGCCGTCACCAACCATCACACCAGTAATCTTATTCACAGCCACGTGAAAGAGCTCCATTTTGACGAAGAAAACAATCATCTGACGATTCATGTTGATAACGCCGGTTCACTCCATGAGCTGGAAGGGGAAGAATGTGATCATCACCTCCAAAGCGGTATGGAAAAAACCTATGGCGACATCACTTACGAGCTAAAACTTCACAAATCTGATCAAGGACATGAGCGCGAAAAAGGGATTGGACATGAAATTCATCAGTAATCACACATGAACAAGCAAATCGTTTTAGCCGGCGGGTGCTTCTGGGGATTGGAAGACCTGATCCGGAAGCAACCCGGGGTAACAAACACCGAAGTAGGTTACACCGGAGGAGAAGTTGAAAATCCAACCTACGAGAACCACAAGGGGCACGCTGAAGCAGTCTTAATTGAATATGACCCGGACAAAACAACTTACAAAAAACTCCTGGATTTTTTCTTCCAGATCCATAATCCAACCACATTAAACCAGCAGGGTAACGACAGGGGTACCTCTTACCGTTCAGCGATCTTCTACGCGAACGAGGAAGAAAAAAAGGAAGCGGAAGCCTTCATCGACCTCGTGAACAACTCGCATCGCTGGCCCGATCCCGTGGTCACCACCCTTGAGCCATTCAAGAAATTCTACCCGGCCGAAGCATACCATCAGGATTATTTAGTGAAAAATCCAGGAGGTTACACCTGCCATAGGATTTATTTTGATAGTTACTTAAAAGAAAAAAAATGAAACTAAACCCCCTTACACCGGAGGAAAAAAGAGTGATCATCGACAAAGGAACCGAAGCCCCCTACTCCGGCGAATACGAAACCATGACCACCGAGGGCACCTATGTTTGCCGTCAGTGTGAAGCGCCGCTTTATAAATCAGACGATAAATTTAATGCCGGATGCGGCTGGCCGAGTTTTGATGATGAGATTCCAAATGCTGTCAAACGAACACCTGATGCTGACGGAATGCGCACCGAAATCACCTGCGCAAAGTGCGGCGGACACCTGGGGCATGTTTTTATGAACGAAAACCTGACGCCTAAAAACGTCCGGCACTGCGTAAATTCAATCTCGCTGAAGTTTGTGCCGAAAGAAAAAGAAGTATGAAATATATTGCATTACTCAGAGGTATAAATGTAGGAGGAAACAGAAAAGTCGAAATGAAAAGGCTGAAGAATCTTTTCGAAGCTTTAGGCTACACAAATGTTGTAACATATTTAAATTCAGGAAATGCAATCTTTGAATCAGGCATAAAACAAGAAGAGTTACAAAGTGAAATCCCCAAAAAACTTGAGAAAGAATTTGGTTTTGAAATTCAAACGCTTATCAAAAATGAGAAAGAAGTAAAAAAAATTGCAAAAGCCATCCCGAAAGAATGGAAAAATGATTCTGAGCAAAAAACAGACGTCGCCTATTTGTTTCCTAAGATTGACTCAAAAACGACTATTGATGAACTTCCTGTAAAAAAAGAATTTATAGATATTCGTTATGTTAAGGGTGCAATATTTTGGAATGTTGACAGAAAAAACTATAACAAAAGTCATTTAAATAAAATAATCAGTCATAAATTCTATCAGTTGATGACTGTGCGAAATGTGAATACTGCAAGGTATTTAGCGGGTAGCCACCTTCGCTAAAGTTCACAGCATCACATACACTGCAAACACTGTTTTGAAACGGGTTTTTTCGGTATACTGATGACTCACAATGAACCAATCAAACCCAACACCACTGGCAGAACAAATGCGCCCGGATTCCTTTGAAAAATTCTTTGGTCAGGAAGAGCTTCTGGGTGAAGATTCCTTCTTAAAAGAGGCTATTGAAAAAGGGAAAGTGCCCAGCCTGATTCTGTGGGGACCGCCCGGCAGCGGCAAAACTACTCTGGCCAACATCATCGCCCATAAAACGAATTCTGATTTTATTCAGATGAGCGCGGTCAGCAGCGGCATCAAAGAACTCCGGGAGATCATCGAGCGCGCCCAGCAGAACCACCGGTTACAGATACCAACCATCCTGTTCCTCGACGAAATTCATCGCTGGAACAAAGCCCAGCAGGATGCCCTCCTCCCACACGTGGAAAAAGGGCTTATCCGTATCATCGGCGCCACCACCGAAAACCCCAGTTTCGAGGTTAACAGCGCTCTGCTTTCCCGCTCACGGGTTTTTGTGCTCCAAAAGCTCAGTCAGCAAGACCTTCTCAGGATTTTGAACGAAGCGCTGAATGACAAAGAAAGAGGCCTCGGCAATTTAGATTCAAAAGTCGATAAAGAATCCCTGAACCTGATCGCCCACCTCAGCAACGGAGACGCACGCTCCGCTTTAAATACCCTGGAAATTTGCGTGGACCAGGGAAAGAAAGTGACGCTGGAACTCGTGAAAAAAGTGGTGCAGAAAAGCCACCTTCAGTACGACAAAAACGGTGAAGAACATTACAACATCATCTCCGCGCTGCACAAATCCATCCGCGGAGGCAATCCTCACGCCGGTTTATACTGGCTGGCCCGCATGCTGGAAGCCGGAGAAGATCCGCTCTACATTGCTCGCCGGCTGCTGCGCTTTGCCGCCGAAGACGTGGGTGTGGTGGATAATTTTGCCACCGTACTCGCCAACAGCATATTCGAAAGCTGTAAAAAGCTGGGCATGCCTGAATGCAATGTCCACCTTTCCCAGCTCGTCATCTATCTGGCCAATACAAAGAAATCCGTCACGGCCTACATGGGCTACAAAAAAGCGGCCCAGGACGCGAAAGAGCACGGCAATTTGGGAGTCCCCCTTCACCTCCGCAACGCCCCCACCAAACTCATGAAGAATCTGGATTACGGAAAAGGCTACAAATATACCCCACTGGAAGATTCCAGCGATCAGGAATATTTTCCGGAAGAGCTGAAGGGAAGAAAATATTTCTAAAGCGGGCTTTCAATCTTCCGAATCGCATTGTGGGTTACCTGGGTGTAAAGCTGGGTCGTCCGGATATTCGCGTGCCCCAAAAGAGACTGAACATACCGGATATCAGTTCCATTTTCGAGTAAATGCGTGGCAAAACTGTGGCGCAAAGAATGAAAAGTGGCATCTTTTGTAATTCCGGCTTTGTCTTTTGCCGCAGTAAAAATTTTCCCTGCCGTTCTGGTGGTCAGCCGACCGCCCCGCTCACTTTCAAACAGATAATCGTTAGGTCGTTTATTTAAAACAATAAACTGAATCTCATCCATCAGTTTCTCCGGGATGATGGACAAACGGTCTTTTTTTCCCTTCGCTTCCTTAATATGAATCGTCCGTTCAGCCAACAACACATCTTTACATTTCAAGCCAACCGCCTCACTGACCCGAAGCCCGGACCCATACGCCAACGCCACCAGCAACCGGTGTTTCGGATTTCGTATGCAATCCAGGATTCTCAGAACCTCCTGGTGAGTCAGTACAACAGGCAGTTTGTTACTCCTCTTCGCAAACCTGATATTCAGTTTAAATGGAGACCTTATCACCTGATAATAATAAAACCGAATTGCGTTCAGATACACATTCACCGTCTGCGACGAAAATCCCCTATCCTGCTTCATCAGTAAAAACCTTTTTATCATATTCTCATCCGGCTTCATTAAATCAAACCTGATCCATTCAAAATAATCCCTCAAACAGGCCAGATAATTCTTAACCGTCGCCCTGCTATAGTTCCGCTGGAGCAACTCGTTTCTGGTCCGTGTTAATTCTTGCTGTATCATACTAAATATCGTTATTTAAAATAAATTCAAGAGAGCTTGTTACTGTAACAACATTTCGCACAATAAGCAAGATTTGGTATGATAAACACCCAACACGTCCGACAGAAACGAGTTGTAGGTAATGCATTTATCAATACTTAATGAATTTACCGAGGTTTTTCCCATA
>CAZSOH010000090.1:0-4384 GCA_964608535.1 uncultured Candidatus Peribacteria bacterium | reverse complement strand
TTTGCCTCACCGATGCTCAAGATTCAGCACATGAAGAAAATAAGGCACCCGGTTCTTCAGGCTCTCAAAAAAGTTTTGCATCTCAAAAAATCCCACGTGTACCACGATGAAATGCTGGTGGTCGGAATGGTAGGGGCCATGGGCATTCATGCCCTTTATGACTTTTTGCTTACTCTCCAGATCGGAGGATTTGTGATTGTAGTGATGCTGGCTTACTTCTTTGGCGGATTCTGGTTGCTCATGACGCTTCTGAAGCGAAAAGATTTAGACTTAAAGCTCGGATTAGTCGGAACAAGTATTATGCCCAAAGAAGATTTCAGAAAGATCCTCGATGAAGTTCAGATAATCAAGGAAAGAATGTCAGCCGGGCAAGCTGTTGAAACCGTCGATGAAAATTTAAAAGCAGAGAACCCCACCTCCAATGCCTAAAAAACCGTTTAACAAACTCGAAATCGACAAGCAGATTGAGCTGATCCAGAAGGCGCTCGAGGCGGACGTGACCCCGCTTTTGATGTCGCATGGAGGCGGTTTGGAAATTCTGGATATCGAAGGCTGGGAAGTGGTCATCCGTTATTACGGAACATGTCACGGCTGCCCGCTGGCTTCCTCCGGGACGCTCGACTTCATTGAATACGCCCTCCAGAGCCAGATTGATGAGCAGATCAGGGTGGTGCCGGCTTAATCTGTCACCAGATTTTTCCTTTTGACCGGCTCAATGGTAATTGAACGGATCACCGGTTTTTTAGCGGTGCGAATACGGATATAGTTGTCCGTCAGGCCTTCAAAAACGCCCGGCTGCACTTCCGACTCCCACAAAACAGGCAATTCCTGATTGATGTTTGAACACAGAAAATCCTTCCGGCATTGGCTGGCGAGACTCTGCAGCTGTTTCATGCGCGCTTTTTTAGTCGCATCGGAAACCTGTTCCATTGTAGCGGCCAGGGTATTGGCCCGCTTTGAATAGGGGAATGCGTGGACTTTGGCAAGCCGATGGCGTTTTACAAAGTCCATCGTCTCCTGGAACTCTTCATCCGTTTCTCCGGGGAAGCCCACAATGATATCCGTGGTAATGGCAATACCGGGTTTATCTTTTTTCAGGCGCAAAATCACCTGGTCCATCATTTCAACGGTGTAATTCCGCCGCATCCGCTTCAGCACTGAATCCGAACCCGACTGGACCGAAAGATGAATATGCCGGCAGATCCTTGAATTTTTCAGGATTTCAATCATTGTTGTCGTTATTGTAGTGGACGCAGATCTGCGTCCACTACAATAAAAATATTCAGGCCCCATGGAACTCAGCCTCACCCTTTTGATATCAGTTTCATCCAGTATTTGCTGCAGCAATTCAGCCAGCCTGCTTTCGGTCGGTTTTGTGGTAGTGGCACACCCATACGCTCCTATATTTATACCGGTAAGAACAACTTCATTAAAGCCATTTTTAACATGCTCATTTATTTCATCTATTATTTCGTCGGCTGGTCGGCTTTTCGATTTTCCCCGGGCGGCGGCAATGATGCAGTATGAGCAGTAATTGTCACAGCCGTCCTGGATCTGAACGAGCGCCCGCGCGCGGTTAATATAAAATCCGGTTTGTGTAGACCGGACGCCGGCGTCCGGTCTACAGGCATACGGACTTTTTTGTTCCAAATACTCCAAAACCGCCGGAAGGTCCGGAAGCAGCACATCCACTTCCATAATTTTCTCAAATTCCGCTTTCTGCATCCGGGCAGCGCAGCCGAAAACAATGGTTTTATGATCAGGATTTGAATGTTTTGTTTTCCGCACCAGCTGCCGGGATTTTTTATCCGCCACATGAGTTACGGTGCAGGTATTGATCACCGAATAATCCGCCTCGGATTCATCCGTCACAATCTCCACCCCGTTTTTAGCGCACCACAGGATCACCTGATCCAGTTCATAGCGGTTATTCCGGCAACCGGTCATTTTTAAACATAATTTCATTCTGAAAATTCAAAGTCCAAAGCCCAAAATCAAAAAGGGTCATATTTGAATTTTGAGTTTAGAGTTTTGAGTTTATGAACGCAAGTTTTTCATCATCTCCACCCTTTTCTGTATCAAAGCCTGTGTGCCGATGTCTTTACGGTAAAAAATAGGGCCCTTTACCGATTCCACCGCCTGCTGGGCCAGATGTTCAGCCTCTTCGATATGATCCGCCACCCCTACAAACGCGACTGCCCGCGAACCGGTCATCAAAAGCCTGCCCTCATGTTCATCCACCGCGGCATAAAAAAGGTTCACCCCTTCGGGGAGCGGGCCGATTTCAATCGGTTCGCCTTTTACAGGATTTGACGGATACCCTTCCGGCACGGCGTATTTGCACACGGTCGCTTTCTTTGCGAAGCGGATATCCAGTTCATCCAGGTTTCCTTTGATGATGGCCTGGCAGATATCAACAAAATCCGTTTCCAGCAGGCTGAAAACGTTCATCGCTTCCGGGTCTCCGAAGCGGACGTTATATTCAATCAGCCGGACCCCGTTTTTGGTGGCAATAAATCCGCCGTACAGAACCCCTTTATAGCCCTCGCCGAATTCCTGTTTTAACGCCTGAATGGTTTTTACGTTGATTTCGTGGGCTTCGTCGAGGTCTTTTTGGGTCAGAAACGGAAGCAGATCAGGGTAGCTGTAAGTACCCATGCCGCCGGTATTCGGACCTTTATCATCTTCAAAAGCCCGCTTATGGTCCTGAATCACTGGCATATCCACAACATGTTCGCCGTCCACAAAGCTCATCAGGCTGAATTCCTGGCCGACAAATTTTTCTTCGATCACCACTTTTCCGTCCTGTTCAGCATGCTGTTTGGCAAACATAACTCCTTCTTCGAGCGTTTCAAAATGGTCTCCCATCACCGAAACCCCTTTTCCGCCTTTCAGGCCGTCCGCTTTCACCACAATTTCCGTCAGTTCCGAAGCAAACTCCATCATCCCTTCGTCCGAACGGAATACCCTGAAGCGGGGGCCGCCCGGCACGCTATGTTTAGCCAGAAGGTCACGGGTAAACGACTTTGAACTCTCGACCTGGGCCATCTGTTTAGTGGGTGAAGCAGAAGGGATGCCGATCAGAGAAAGAACGTCCACCACGCCGTCTGCCAGCGGATTCTCAGGGCCGACAAATGTAAAATCAGGTTTATTTTCCTCCGCGAAAGCCTGGATCGCCGGCATGTCGTTTAAGGCGCCGACGTGATAAACCGAAGCCAGGTCCCGGATGCCCGGGTTGACCGCGCTTGCATAAACCAAAAGCTCGGAACATTTCGGTGATTTTTTAAGAGCTTTGGCAATCGCATGTTCCCGCGCTCCATTTCCAATCAGCAATACCTTCATGTTCAATAATAAATTAAGAGTTAAGAGTTAAAAGTTGTCGACAACTTAAAACTTATAGTTAATTATGCTTATAGCTTAGGACTTAAGACTTAGGGCTTAAGACTATAAAAGTGTCATCTGATCCTCATTTTCCGGAATTTCGCACGGCGTGCGCTGCATTTCTACCCGCTGCAGGACTTCTTCCGTGATATTTTTAGTCGGATACTCTCCTCCCATGCAGGCCCAACAGAACTTCTTGATTTTAGGATTTCCGATATGGGCCGCCTTTTCAAGATCGGAGTATTTCTGGTAATAAAGCTTATCCGCCCCGATCATCTTCTGTATTTCTTCGTGACTAAGTTTATTGGCAATGAAATCCTGACGTCGCGGCATATCAATTCCGTATACACAGGGATTGATAATCGGAGGTGCTGCAGAAGCAAAATAAACTTTTTTAGCGCCCGATTCCCGGACCATATCAATGATCTGCTTCGAAGTATTGCCACGGACAATGCTGTCATCCACCAAAAGAACATTTTTCTTGCGGAATTCCAGAGGGATCGGGTTGAGTTTGTAGCGAACTGATTTTTGCCGTACCGCCTGGTTGGGCATAATAAAAGTGCGCCCGATATAGCGGTTTTTGAAAAACCCTTCCCGGTATTTCACTTTCAGTTCGCTGGCCAGCGTGAGGGCGATATGGCGGGAGGTTTCCGGGACAGGAATAACCACATCAATCTTCAGTTTATCTTTCTTGATCTGTTTGGCCAGAAATTGCCCCATTCTAAGGCGCGTTTTATAGACGCTGATGTTGTCCATCAGGCTGTCAGGACGGGCGAGATAAACGTATTCAAAAATACAGGGGCGCATGCGCGCCCGGACGCATTGCTGGCTGAAGAGTCCGAGTTTAGCATCCAGATAAATGGCTTCCCCCGGACCGACATCCCTTAAAATCTTATAGCCAAGCGCCTGCATGGCGACACTTTCGGAAGAAATCGCGTATTCCGGTTTTACACCAACCTCGAACACAATAAGCGAAATGAGTCACTGATCCTTTACAGGAAGT
>CAZSOH010000089.1:0-4425 GCA_964608535.1 uncultured Candidatus Peribacteria bacterium | reverse complement strand
AAATACAAAAAGGTCTCCAACTTAACATGTTTTGGGCTGTTCCACAACAGAGCCACTACAGGCTCACAACAGAAATTATTTGGTTAACATAGCGAACAATTTATCGGCTGCGATATTGTTTTTGAGGTATTGGAAAGCCTTCTGATCGCCCTTGTAATGTTCAGCAATTTGCTTTTTCTGATCATCGGGATAATTGGCAGCCATTTCGTCTATCTTGGCATTCACTTCATCATCCGTTGATTCGATTTTGGCTTCTTTTATAATGTGCTGTACCCCCAAACGAGCCAGGATTCGGTCTTCAGCCGTTTTGCGATGATCTTTCATAAAGTCTTCTTCTGTTTTCTTGATGTGCTGAAGATACTGATCCCATTCCAGCCCCTGCTGTTTCACTCTGGCTTTTTGTTCTTCCAGCATTCCTTCCACTTCGCGGTCAATCATTGCATCGGGCAGGTCCGCTTTGGTGATTTTGATGATTTCCATCACGACTTTATTTTCATGATCCTGCTGATTTTTTCGCTCCATTTCAACTTTTAAATCATCTTCGACAAGTTTTTTAAACTCATCAACCGATTGTTTTTGGCCCGTTAACTTTTCGACCATGGCTTCATCCAGTTTTTGCTCAGCCTTTTCTTCTACACGATGGCATTTGATTTTGAATTTAACTTTTTTCCCCTGCATCGCGGCTGAATGATAGTCCTTGGGGAAAGTGACTTCAATTTCTTTCTCCTCACCTTTTTCCATTCCTTTTATCCCCTCTTCAAAACCAGGCACCATTGACTTGCTGCCGATGATAACAGGATGGTTTTTGCTGGCGGTATTCGGGAGTGATTTACCTTCTTCGTCAAAACCTTCAAAATCTACTTCCGCACGGTCTCCGTCCCCCACTTTCCGATCAACATCTTTCCACTCAGCCTGGCGTTCCATGATCATTTTGATCGTGTTATCCACGCTTTCTTTTTTGACGACGACCTCTTCTTTTTTGACTTTGATTTTTTTGTAGTCACCTACTTTTACCTCCGGCATAACCGGTGCGGTGGCCTTGTAAACAAGCTCATCCCCTTCTTTTTCCACATATTTTTCGATATCAACTTTTGGCTGGTCGATCACCTGAATTTCGTTTTCTTTTACGGCGGCAGAATAGGTTTGAGGAAGCACATAATCTAATGTTGCAGCCTTAATACTCTCGGGTTTTACGTGTTTTCTTAAAACATCCTCGGGTATATTGCCCTTTCTGAAACCGTCAATTTTGACTTCGTTGGCAAGCATTTCAAAAGCCTTCTTTTCCCATTTTCGATAAGTATCGTAGGGGACGGTTATAGTCAGTTCGACTTCTGACTTGGGTAATTTTTTGAGTTCTACTTTCATTTTGGGCTAGTTAAAGAATTACGTAATTGCCATTCTACTCTAATCTTGAAGGCTTGGAAACTTGAAAACCTGTCTATGAAAACTTGAATGCTTGAAAACTGGGGTCACTATCTCACCAAATAGTTTTCAAGTATTTCGTCTGGTAGCGCAAAAATAGACTACTCGCAAACAACGTGACAAACAGAGAGTTTTCAACTTTATGTATCACTCTTTTCAGCTTCTCTGAGTTTTTTAATAGCCTGTTGGGTCTGTTCGTCGGTTTTCTGGAATTTGAGCTGCCAGAGGTTGAAGTATTTTTCAGCATTTTTACGCTCACCCGCCCGGATGTAGGCCCAGGTAATGTCGTACAGATAACGGTCTTCGTTATAGGCATCGATCATATATTGGTATTGGTCGACCGCCAGCTCGGTTTCCCCTACTTTTTCATAAGCCCGGCCCAGATTATTAACAATAGCACGGGTCACCTTCCCCTGATCTACCCATTTTTTATAGGTGTCGATTGATTTTCCGTATTTACCCAAAGCTTCGTAGGCTTCAGCCAAGCGAACAACTGAGCGGAAAGGAATAGTGCCTTCTTCACCCTCATAATTGGCGATGGCCAGTTTTTCATCTTCAATAACCTGCATTGCCGCCTGGCGCTCTTCTGGTGTAAGGTCAACCTTTACGTTGTATTTAGACTGGCAGGCTGTAAGCATTATCACAGTTGCCAACAATAATGTAATTCTGGTTAATCTTTTCATAACAAAAAGTGACTGAGTTAAAAGGGGTTTAATATTAATTGATACGCTCTATAAAGGCAAATTAATTCCACTTTGCTAGCAGATTGCCTTCAAATAGCTATTGATTAAGAAAGTACTTGGCGCGATTGATGGACTTTTCGAGAGCCTTGCAGGTTTTATGGGGGGTTGAGGCGTCAATACAGCGCTCCTGATAGCGCAGCTCCGGCCATTTGATACGGATGCCCATTAAATACAATTCGCGCTCAGAAAGGCTTAGATCAACGTCTGAGAGGCCTGCAATTTCCTGAGCGTATAGTAAATGGATTTTGGCCCACAAGCATAAACTACTATCTTCGTTTTGGCATTTGATCGCGTGACGGATTTTATAGTAATTGTAGAATTTTTTTAAATCTTTGATTTCATCAGATTCCTGTTGTGGCTCATTTGTGGCCCCATCGTGGACATCCTCCGGTTCGACAACGGGTTCGGGGTCTGGTTCAGTGACTTCAGGTTCTGAGAGGTCGATCACGACTTCGGTGACCTCACCCTGGTTGCCTGTGTCTCTGGCATAAACACGATAAGTCAGCACATCCCCAGGCTGGACATCGGTATCTGTAAATTCATTGGCTACTGTTCCTGAAGATAATTCCAGAAAAGGAGTGGTATTTGCTCCCCGCTCCCGCATTCTGTCGACAACCACAGAAACCAGATCAGAATCTGGTGGGTTTTTCCAGCTTAAATGGATTTCTGTCTTTGCTTCATTTACTTTGTAAGCAAAATCTTCGACGGGATAGGGGGGCGTTTTGTCTGCCTTGGTGTCACTGGTGACTTTATAAATATTGGTATCATAAAAATCAGCCACTTTATCGCCTGTCAGGTCGAGACCCAGATAACTGGTGGGCACTTGATTATAAGCCCGGAAGGCCATACCGGAAATGGTTGCGGTTTCTCCTGTCAGCCAATCGCTTTTTACAGGAATATGGAGGACTTTATAACCATCTAAATATTCAACACTTGGATTGGCGTCGATCCGGCCATTATCAACGGCTGAGCCGACTGCCGTAAGTGTATCTACCCTATCCCACATAATATCTTTATCCAGCACTAGCAGTAAATTCATACCTTTGCTGGCCGAGATTTCATCGTCTGCTTCTGCGGTGATATGTATAGGGAAAATGACACGGCGCTCTCTCTGTGCCAGCGTATTCTGATAATCGGAATAGATTTGGGCTGCCAGCGCTGACGGGGCCAGAGTGACAATAGCCAGCAGGCTGATGATGAATCGTTTCATTTTACTTAGGGTTAGTGTGGTTATTATTTTAACACTGATTGTCATTCCTGCGAAAGCAGGAATCTCACTAGGTAATCCTGGCATAGATTCCTGCTTTCGCAGGAATGACAATGGGGGAGAAGTGAAGATGGGTGTTGCCCTATCAGCCTGCCACCACAAAAAACCAGGTACTCAAAAACCCCCCGCCGTTGCACAAGGCTTTGGCGGGGGGTTTTGATTGCGATTGGATAAACCTTTCGCCTATTACCTCACCTAAGTGAAGTAATGTGACTCGACTAGCTACCGCTCATGGTATGAGAAGTAAGCTCGGTGACCTTCAGGAGGTAACCATTGGTCCAGTCGTATGAACCGGAAGCAGCGGTGACAGCACCGGTTGCGACGGTTGGGTACAGATGAGAGTCGGCAGACTTATCTGACCAGATGATGTTACAAGCTGTACCGACTACGTTTGCGAAAGCATCCGTGTCGTTATCAGTTGTAGCACACTGAGTGCTTGCATCACCGAATAACGCGATGTTATCGGTGTTAGCGGCAGAAATACGACCTGTATTGGCATTACCATTATTGGTGGTCAGGTCAGAGATAGGTACTGCCTCATCGCCAATAGCAATTCGAGTGGTAATCGTATCAGTACTGCCATTCACACCAGTTGCGCTGGCTTTGAGGTAATAAGTCTTTGAACTTCCTGCAGATACGGTTTCTTCAGCATCGAAGCTGACAATAATGTTGTAAGTGCCATCTGCGACACCTGCATCAGCCGTACCATCAATGTCACAAAGACCACCAGTAGCAACAGCTGCCTGAGCATCAATTGTTGTATTTCTTACAGCAAAGATGTTGACATCTCCGGAAGGAACTAATGTAGCCCCTCGGTAGAAGCGGAAGCCATAGATATCTTCAGTCGCATCATCTAAGCCTGCAGTTGTCAGTTCGAATACTAATCGACCGAAGCTGATAGAACCACTGGAATCAGCAGTTACTGTAACACCGTAAAGGGTGTTCTCACCACTGATCAGGGTAGTAGAACCACCGCTGGTCTTAGCTAAGGTA
>CAZSOH010000088.1:0-4434 GCA_964608535.1 uncultured Candidatus Peribacteria bacterium | reverse complement strand
GGGGTATAAGTTTATGGTGCACGTCCGGAGTCGGGGACGTTTGACGGTTTTTCGTATTCCAATTATCTGAGCCGGTATGGGATTTATTCGGTGATGTACCGTCCCAAAGTTACTAAAATTTCTGAGGGGGAAGGCTTTTGGTTCTGGCGGATCATGACCAAAGTCCAAAACCGCTTTCTGGAGCAGATCAACCGGGTTTTTCCGGAACCCCATGCTAGCTTTGAGGCAGGGCTTTTGGTGGGGGCGAGGAAGGGGATTCCGCCAGAGCTGATGGAACAATTCAATATCACCGGGCTGACCCATATTATCGCGATAAGCGGTTACAACATCACGATTATTATTGTGTTTATCATGTGGGCCCTTAAAGGCCTTCCCAGACGGATCCGGTTTATTGCCGCCCTTATTTCCATCATTCTTTTCACTCTTTTTGTCGGCGCTTCTCCGGCAGTGGTACGGGCCAGTATTATGGGGATACTGGGGCTAATGGCTCTTCAGTACGGCCGGCAGAATAATATTCACCTGACTGTGCTTTTTTCAGCCTTTTTTATGGTGTTCTGGAATCCTAAAATTCTGTGGTGGGACGTGGGGTTTCAGCTTTCATTCGCTGCGGTATTGGGGCTTATTTATGTCGCTCCGTTTTTTGAGCGGTATGCCGGAAAACTGCCGGAAGCTTTTGGTGTCCGGGAAGCGATTCAGATGACGCTTTCGGCCCAGGTGATGGCTTTGCCGATTATTATTTACAATTTTGAACGGCTTTCACTGGTTGCACCTCTGGCTAATCTGCTGGTGGCGTTTGCGATTCCTCCGGCGATGCTGTTTGGGTTTATCGCGGTGCTTATTTCCTTTATTTTTGAGGGGTTATCGCTTGTGTTTGGATACATTACCTGGGGAATCCTCAGTTATATTATTCAGGTAATTGAATGGATGTCTGCTGTCCCTTATGCCAGCGTGGATCTGCCGGGTATGTCATTCTGGCTTATGCCTGCTTATTATTTTCTGTTGGCATTATGCCTGACTATATTTCTGAAACGACGGAAACGGCTGGAGTCAGCCAAATTATATTGACTTATACTTATATATATGTTAAAGTATTCTCCTTTTTTCGCCTCCCTCTGATTTCCCTCTGAAATCAGGGCTGCGCGATTCGTTTCTTTCTATCATGACCCCTTTTGACAAAGCAGACACCATTGACGCTGCCACTTGCAGTGTACCTGGAGAATCTTCTTTTGAAAGAGCTGATTCAGTTCGCAAAGTGAACGGTTTCAGAGGGAAACTAGCTTCTCTTTTTTCATTCAGACGCCCAAAAGAATCTGGTCAGAACGATGAGCAGGATGAGACACTTTCTCTTGAGCAGTTTTCCCGAACTTACTTTGAGCGCCATTTGTTTCTGCTGCCATCGGAATACCAAAAGCATTTGCGTATTGTCCTCAGGATCTGCCGGGAGGACGGTCTTTTGGATCCTGATCAGATCCCTCTTAGCTATCTGAACCGGATTTTTGAGGGGGATGACGGCAGCCAGTTAATGCAGCGCGCGGTTTCCCGCTGTGTAAAAAATCTTCAGCTGAGCCGATATATTACAAAACGCGCTCTTCAGCTTATTTCTGAGTCAGCTCTGCGGCATCTCGAGGCGAATATCCAAGACCGCTTCAGTCTTGATTCCTGCATTTCCGATCATGATTCTTTTAAGGATGCTGAAGCGTCCCGGGATGATGCCATGGAAGAGCGAATTTATAAAATGACCTTATCAGAGCGCCGGAACGCTTCGAAAGCGATGCTCAAACTGATTCCTGGCCCTCTTCCCCGGCCGAATCCGCTCTCTCTGACGGATCAGGAGCTCCGGGCTTATTTTCAGGCAAAACCTTCTGTGCAGGAGCGTAAAAGCTTTTATCTTTCCACTTATTTTAGGTCCGCGTTTCTGGGGCTTACCAACCGTGCGCTGGAGCCTTTCATTTCCCGGGCGCAGGAGATCCGGTCATTTGAAGAGATGGCGCGACATTATAAACTCATGATCCTGGATATTCTGGCGGGCCGTTCCCGCAGTGGTTTTACTGAAACCTATGAAGCCGGGGTGCCTATACCGGCGAATGTTTTATTTACGAAAAACGGAACAGACGCCGGGAAGCTTCTTTTTAGGAATTGTATTTACCGAGGGGATGGCGTTCTTGTTACCCCTCATGAGTTCGATAAGTTTTATGATACCCTCCTGGGCTACAGCTCAGGAGTGACTACCCTGAGTGAAATGTCTGAGGAAAAGGTGAGGAAGGCTCTGAAAGATGAGCATATCAATTTTATCCTGGTCAGCGATGTCAGCCGTCTGGGCGCTCAGCTTCCTTTAGAAATGTTCGCCAGAATACGGGATGAGCTGGTTTCTCAGGGCCGGGAACTTTATCTGATTGTGGATGCCTGCCAGGCTGTTGGGCGTAAACCGGTCGATTACAGCGCTATCCGTCCTGACGCGGTGATCGCCAGCGCGCAAAAAGGGTCTGAAATCAATACCGAAACCGGTTTTTTAATGGTTAATGACCGTTTGATCCGCCGGGCGGATGAGAAAGGGGGGGATTTGAAAGAGGACGGGAACGATGTTCAGAAAGGGACCATCCTCGGCGATAAGATTGTTTCCGCGGGTGTCGCCCTGAAGCCGGAGCTGCTCCGGAACCTGACCTCTGTTGAATCCGGTTTACCGGATCAGGTAAGAGACAAATTTTTTGCGCCAGTTGAAAAACGTCATCAGGCCCTTCAGGATTTGTCAGAGTATTTTACCCGGGTGATGGATGCTATTTATACCCATTGCCATTCGGGTTCAGCTGAAATTATCAATCCGCCTAAACTGCGGGATTATGATATGAAGATAGACCGCGGCCAGCTGACCGGCATTTTTGAGATAAGGCTTCGCAATTGTTCGATAAAGACTTTAAAGAAGCATGCTTCCTATTACGGTGTTTCTCTGGATATAATTAAGGACGGGTCTCTTGATGAGCCGACAGTTCGAATTGCCCTTCATCCTTATATGAACTTTGAGGCAATCCGGATTCTTGGCTATGTTTTCCTGAAAGCATTGAAAGGAAAGGCCTAATTATTTTTTCCGCTTATCCAGCTTGCCTGCTTCTTTCCAGGCCAGTTCAAAGGCGGCTGCCAAAGCTTCATAAATCTCATGGCTTTCGATGATGATGGCCAGTTTTTCTTTAAATGAGGTGATGTTGATCTTGTTATCGTACAGCTGAATTTCGGGTGTGAACCAGAATTCTTCACCGGGAACCAGGCGGCTGTCGCGCCTTTCCTTTTTATCGTTTTTGGTTTTTTCACGGGCCAGTTTTGTGTCGGGATGAATAGAGCGGATATTGATGTCGTTTTCACTTCGTCTTTTATAGTAGGTTTTAAAATAATCGGGCAAAACCCCGTGCATGGCATCGAAAGAGGCAAATGACCGGATGGTTTCTTTTGAATTCAGCGTGTCGTCGTACACCTTGACCAGCCCTTCATCCCCTTCGTAGAAGGTGACTTTAGGCTTGGTGCTTTCCGGGCGGTAGCGGGTTTCCAGTTCGGCCATGACTTCCGTCAGCACATCAATCTGGTCATCGATTCTGGCGTTGAGGTCAACCCGTCTGCGCTCGAGAAGGTTGACCAGATTCTTTGGCTCTTCGGGTGTGTAGAGCTGGGTATTCGCCTTTTTGGTTTTTTTGACAAATCCCTTGTCGACCAGTTTATCGAGCAGGAAGCGGGTGGTGTTCCGGGGGACTTTGACCCGTCGGGCAATGGTGGATGCAGGCTGAGAGCCCAGCTCCAGAGCGGTTAAGTAGACGTCAATTTCTTTACTGTTGAGGCCGAGATTGTGAAGGACATTCTGAAGCATAGTCGGATTTGTTAGTTAATGTTGTCAATTTAATTGGTGACAAAATTCTATTGTCAACTCTATTTTAGCTTATTTAAAGCCAAAAGTCAATATTTTATAAGTTAATTTTGTAACTATTGACAATATTGTCATTACGTATTATAATTGTTCACCAGCGTCGACCAAACAAAATATTAAAAATTCAAAATCTGAAAATCAAAAAAGTCCAAAGATCCAAAAACCAAAAAACCTAAAATATATTCTTCTGATCTTTAAAATTAAATCACTAAAAACAAATTCTCCCATGCGGGGAGAGTTGTGCAAATAGGAAACAAAAATAAAATACTCTCCTTTTCCCGTCTGTGCGTGAACTTTCGACTAAAAAAGCTTTTATTCAATCGCTTTTCAGAAAGGTATACCGGCAGATTGGTTCTGCGGGACGATCATCGTTGATCCTGGCAAAATGTCATTATTTTCCGACAACCTGCCTCCCGGATTAAACCCTATTTGTACCATTCTCCCTGCATTTTATTCTTAAGCACCCTCCTATGAACAAAAAACCAAATCGTTTACCCGATCAGAATGAGCGGCCCTCCGGCTTATTG